>CAUZJP010000021.1:0-9817 GCA_963580235.1 Candidatus Thalassarchaeaceae archaeon | reverse complement strand
TGTTCGCTCAGTAGTTGTTCCAAATGAACTCACGCACGGTCAGAAACCATGGGGCCCCGGGGGTTCTCATTATTCCTTCATATACCACTGGAGACAAAATTATGCCATGGTCGCAACCATAACTCAGAGATTTAGGCGAATCCTAGCCTGTTTGCTAACCTTGGCGCTGGTAGCGCCGGTGGCAGGTTTGGTAGGAGCCGAAGAGGACGGACAGACGAGCGACCTTGAGGACTTGGGAATCCTCGAGGTCATCGTGAATGAAGATGGAACTGTGGAAGTTACCATTACCCAAGAGGCGTTTGCCGCCTTGGCGCTGGAACTCTCCAACCAAACTTTGCCACCGGTCATCTCGATTGACATGTTCATCGGGCTTGGTGACGATGGCAACATGTTCCTAGACGACGTAGTAGTCGTTCTGGGAGACGAGTATCCTGACGTGGTGACGATTAACATCGCCATCGGTCAGAATCTCATCAACGCGGTTCTGAATGGCGACATCACACTCGATGAGCTCGTCTCGATGAGCCTTGGGTTGGCAACAGATGCCGACGGATGCCTAACCGGCATAGTGATCCTGGAAGGCGGCAGCCATTGCATCACGGAGGCCGACGAGTCCGATGAAGAGGACGAGTACGACGAGGATGACTACTACAATGGCACCGACAACGACGAGCACCCTTGGGAAGATGAGCACAACGAGACCCACGACGAGGACGAGGAGCCTTGGGACGAGCACCCTTGGGAAGATGAGCACAACGAGACCGATGACGAAGAGCCGTGCGACGAGCACCCTTGGGAAGATGACGACGACACCTCGGACGACGAGGACGACTGGTCTGAGTTCGACGAGGCTTGGCAAGAGCTCATGGAAGAGTACGATGAGCGCCTCTCCGACATCGAGCAGCGCGAGCGCGATGCCTTCGATGTCCTCTCTGAGGAGTGTAACGAGGCCTGGGGTGAACTTTTCGAAGCGTTCAACGAGCAGCACGACGAGTTGATGGAGCAGCGAGAAGAGTCTCTTGAAGAATTAGAGGAAATCTACCGCTCTGACCTCGAGACCTCCAATGCGGTCTACCAACACGAGTATGATGAGTTGCTTGAACTGCTAGACAACACCACCACGGAAGAGGAGTACGAGGCGGTCGTCCAACAGATGGTCGACTTGCTTCTGCAGGAAACCTCCTCCATCGAGTCACTCAATGACTACTACCAGTTGTGGGAAGAGCAAATCCACGGCGAGAGTGAGGTCGCAATGGACGAGCTCCACGACCAGTTGGACGCAGGTGCTGCTGCTCTTGAAGAGGAGTGCCATGAAGCGAGGGAGCAACTAGAAGAGCAGTTCTCCGAGGAGTACGATGAACTCGATGCTTGGTTCGAGGAGCAGATGCTGCTGCTCGAGCAGCGGATGATGGAACTTGGTTCCGATGATGATTCAGAGTGGTCGGATGACGGCTCGGACGAGCACGGACCTCAGCCCGTGGATGACGAGGCCTCCGAAGACGGCGACAACAGCACCACCAGAATGGAAGGTGGCGGCTTCGGCATCGGCGATACCGTACCCGGCTTCACCAGTGTGCTGAC
This sequence comes from Candidatus Thalassarchaeaceae archaeon, assembly GCA_963580235.1. Classification (GTDB taxonomy): domain Archaea; phylum Thermoplasmatota; class Poseidoniia; order Poseidoniales; family Thalassarchaeaceae; genus MGIIb-Q1. Next base: position 8,236 of record CAUZJP010000021.1, on the reverse strand, counting down.
CATCGTGTCGATGCTCGGTGCTCTGCTGGTAGTCGGCGGACGCCGACGCTTGGTCTGAACAGGCTAGACTGACACAACAGGAAATGCGAACGGCCCGTTCGGGGTGGCTTCGGCCGCCCCGGGCGGGCCCCTTTTCGTTTCAGAACCGAGGCGGTCGGCCCGGTTGGCCTTTTTCGTTTCACTGAGGCGGCTTGCTGGAAGGCCGCAAATTGAATTTATTCTCACCCTCTTCGCTGGTGGCAGGTGCGTTGCTCAATACGATGCGGCGCTGTTCCTGTGCGGCCATCAGGTCTGCGTAGGCTCCGTCGGGGAGTTTGCTTTTGTCGTTCGCCTTGTTGAGTTCCTTCCTGATGCCCTGTAGTTCGACGGTTGAGGTCGCCTTCTTTATGCGTCTGAGGAATTTCTTCTTTCGCCGCTTCCCTGAACCACCGGTCACGCCGATTACGCGGCCTGCGCGCCACGCCCAACCGACACCGCCGAGAAGCATCGAGACGGTTCCTGCGCTGATTGCATTGCCATTGCTGAGGCGACCGAGTAACGGCACATCCTCCGCGAAGGTTTCCTCAAAGAATGGGGTACAACCGTGATTGTCCACATCCCCCCGTTCTGATCGGGGGGTGTTGGGGCAATTGTCGATGTTGTTGGTAACGCCATCATGGTCACCATCCATTTGGTAAGTCGCACACCCTACTTCGTTCACATCACGCCCAGATTCAGTGTCAGAACACTCATCGTCGGGATCAAAAACGCCATCTCCATCGCCATCTTCCTCAGTGGAGTTTGCCCCGGAACTTCCACTGCCATTTCCATCATTTCGTTGTTCTTCTGAGCAACCGTTAGCATCCACAGTCTGTCCCTCAGCAGTGTCGGGGCAATCATCGTCGTTGTCCTCGACCCCGTCGCCGTCCGCGTCGCTCTGCGCGGTTGCGAACGAGGCGATTAGAAGGAGAGCCAGAATTGCTGCCGAGAGCGTCAAGAGTGCCTTTGCGGTGGATGCCATCAAGAGGTGATTGAGGTGCTTTGCCCATGAGCGTTTCTGCCGTTCACTGAGCCCGGTCGAATCAAGAAACGCCATGAGTGGGAGCCGTCTCCGCGGTTTGATGTGGGGTGTGATTCCTGCCGCCGGGCTCGGCTCGCGGATGGTGGACCACCATGTCGATGGCTGCAAGGAACTGATTGAGATTCACGGCAGGAGCATGTTACAGCGGACGATTGACGAGTTGCGGGCGGCGGATGTCGACGGAATCGTCATCGTTACATCCCCCCAAAAACCGGCTCTCCGAGAACGGTTGGAGGAGTCGGGCCAGTTGGAAAGGGGCGACATTAAATTCGTTGAGCAGATGTCTCCTCTCGGCTTGGTACATGCACTCGATTCGGCCCGTTCAGTCTGTGGCGACGAGATGCTGACGGCCGCGCCTGACAACCTGTATGTCGGCCATCCGTGTCCGGCGATTGAGTTGCTGAAGGTGTTCGACCGGGGAGAATGTGCAGTGATTGGGGTTGTGCAGGTGGTGCGGCCATGGGGGTCGCTGCTCTCGGATGTCGGGCGAATCGACGCACTCTATGATTCGCCGCACAACGCTCTTCGGATGGTCTCCGGAATTAAGGAGAAGAGGAAGAATTCACCCTTCCCAATCCGTGATCCTCCACACTGGCGCTGCACAGGCAGAATGGTTCTCACTTCAGAATTCTGGGATGTCAGAGCGGAAAGTGATGTCGAAAAGTTGGACATCTTGGCTACGCGGGGACAGCTCGCCGCCGCTCCAATCAATGCAGCGTATGTCGACGTCGGTATTCCGATGGGACTTATGTTTGCGCTACAACAACTCAACTGATGTGGAGAAGTTCACCTGGATTAGCTACTACATGGGTGATGTCGGGCGCCCGCGCTTCCATCTCGTCGACGAACAGTTGCGGGTCGACCGTGTTGCCGGGATCCATTCCGTAGTGCATCGGAATCACGACCTCTGCGTCGATTGCAAGCGCCAAATCGACCGCTTCGGTGTGGGACAGGTTGTCATTGCCGTTGATGCAGAGGAATGCGAGGTCAACGGTGGAATCCCCTCCACCATCGAAGTTCAGCATCTTTGCAGCCCGTTGGATATTCCCAACCCACCCCGCATAGGGTATGCTGTCTCCCATGTGGAAAACAGTGATGCCGTCACAGCGTAGGACGTAGCCGAGGTAGAGGTGGGCGTTGGAGATGTCCTTATCCAACTCTTCGTGGGCGGCTGGAATGGCGAAGAATGAGAGTCCATGTTTGAGTTGACCGGAGTCGTTGCCGCGCATCGAGTGGATTCTGCCGCGCGGTATCCCCATATCGATTAGCATCTGCCGGGAACGGATCGGGACGATGAATTTGGCGTGCGGTTGGGCCTTTGCAAGTCGGGGCAAGGCGACAGGGCAGATGTGGTCGTCGTGCCAGTGGGTGCAGAAGATGAAATCCACCTTCGGATGTTGCTCTGGAGTCAGCGGAAACTCGCCGAGTAACTTGCCCCAACTGTCTCCTGCGTCAAGGTCGCGCCACCACGGATCGATGAGAATGGTCGTCTTGCGGAACTTCACCAGCCAAGAGGCCTGAGTGAGCCACCATACTGCCACTTCACCTCTACCGAGATGGGCGTTTTCAACTTCATTTCGTAGTTGTTCACCAGAGAGTACAGGCTTGGTCCGCTTCTCGGGGACAACCCAATCTCCGCCCATTCTTCGACTCGCCCTTCTCTTCTGTAATGAGTGTGCTGCCGGACCACTTCAGCCACCGACCAAAGTGCTGGTTCCGGTTATGGTTGACATGGGAAATTTCAACAGCGGTTGAGGCGAAGCCTCAAGTCGAGCGCGTCATGTACGCGAGGTGATGCTCCAGCGTAAGCGCTCGGCGATGCTCCTCTTTGCGGTATTCTCGCTCACGATTCTTTCCGCCGGCTCACTAGCATCTTCTGTTGGCTCTGATTCTCCAGCATTGCATAACGAGGAGCCAATTCCCGAGGAGTGGCCAGAAGGCTCGGCAGCATACGACAACATGGTGTCGATGGCCAACTTCGGCTACCGCCGGATTGACACCAACGCCAACGAGAACGCACGAAACTGGATCGCCGAAGAGCTCGAACAGATGGGCTACGAGGTCGAGCGGCAGCCGTTCACCTCGGGGGAGTGCGACAACTGCGAGAACATCGTGGTCACCATCAATGGAACCTTGGAAGATGACTGGTATGTGGTCGGTGCACACCATGACGCCATATGCTACTCACCGCCCCCAATTCCAGGGGTGACTTACCTAGGTTGCACCAGTTCCGGAGCCTACGACGATGGCACCGGGAGTGGTTCCCTGCTTGAGTTGGCAAGGGCCTTCTCCGAATGGAACGGCACCCCTACCCACACCTGGAAGTTGGGCTGGTGGGACTACGAGGAGTGGCAGGGCTCAGGCTCCTCGGAGGACGGAGGGCAGGGAAGTCTGCACTTCGTCTCAGAGCAGATTCCCAACGGCACCAACGTCACCTATGTCAACCTCGACATGTTTGCCCTCAATTGGCCAGTCCCGACCTTTTCATCTCTGGGATGTGAAGAGGACTACTGGACCCTTTACCAGTTCACCTCGCCGGTGGATGACTGGTCATATTACGAAAATGAGGGGCTCGAAGTCACAGACGAGATGCAGGCAAATGCCGAATGGTTCCAAACTCGGCTGAAGAACATCAACGACAATCTCAGCCATCCAGAGCCTTGGGTCAGTGTGATTGACGACACGCTGGGAAATTCAGATCATCGCAACTTCATCATGGCGGGGCACACTGCGACTTGGATACGGGGAATGCACCAGAACATATTGGAGGAGGGTGACACCTGCGAGCAGACTCCAAAGCACGCCCAGACAGACTCCATTACCACGATCAACACGCTGGCCGGAGGGCGCGCCAACGTCGAGGATGGACTGCAGACCGGGCTTGACATCGTTGCACTGCACGCTTGGTGGGACTGGAATCCCAATGGTACGAATGAAACGGATGACGGCATCGATGCGCAAGGAGTGAGTGCTGGAGGATTCAGTCTGGTCTCGATTGTAATCTTGTTGGTTATGGTCCTGTTCGTCGCCTTCTTCGTCTTCGTCTTGGGGGCTGATTCTTCGGGTCGGAAGAGGTTTGACATAGGAATAAATTCGAAGTTCAGGGACCTCTGGTTCATATTCTTCTACCTCGGATTCTCGATGCCCTTTGCCTTCCTAGGTTACTGGGGTCGCACCCTCGGGATGGCTGAGTTCGGGCTCGACAAGTACACCGTCGTCGCCATGTTCATGGTCGTCCAAATCCCGTTCTTCCTACGCCCACTGTGGGCTCAACCGGTGGATGCGTATCAGTCTCTTCCGCATGGCAAGCGGCGTAGTTGGATGCTGTATGGAACGCTTGGCCACATGGCGCTCTTGACGCCGCTGGTGTTCATCGATGTCGGTTCACAGCCGTGGATTTGGGTTGCTGTGCTCCTACTTGCGCTGGTGCCCCGGCTGTTCGCTGAACAGGCCGTTGCTGCGATGATGGCCGAAAGCGTGCCGCAGTTGGGCCGTGCAAATTCGATGATCAATTTGGCCTATCGTGGCGGTGGTCATCTGGTGATTCTGCTGATGGGGTGGTGGATTGGGGCGGGAGAGTTGTCACCCTTCATCAGTGACGGAGTGACAAATTATGTATCCATACAAAATGTCACCTTCCTGATACTGATTGTAGTGATGGCAGGCGGTCTTGCGATTACTAACATGATGAAGGAGGGTGAGCTACTTCCGAAGGCGCAGAAGTTTGACCCGTTCCCCGATGGAACCTCCTTGAAGGAGAAGATACTCTCCGCTATGCAGACAAAAACCGCCTGGCTGGTCCTGCTCGGTTGTCTGTTGCTGCCACTCGGTGATGGATTCGAGGCCTGGTTCTCGGCCTATCTCATCGAAGTTCAGGAGATGGATGGTGCAAGGATAACACGTTGGTGGAATCTGTTCGCACTCATCAACTACCTTGGGTTGGCAGGTCCCTGGTTGTCGGACATCTATGGAAGGAAACGGATGTTGAGGATGTATGCACTTGGCTCGGTGGTCTGTTACCTCGCTCTTGGCGGCTCCATTCTGATGGGGCTCCCCGGATTGGTCACCCTAGCCATTTGGGTTCCCACATTGGTTCTGACCGATTGGATGATGTTCACCTTCATCACCACCTGGGCAGATGTCGCTGACCCTCGGCTTGGTGGGACTCACATGTCGCTCTTCCAGACGATGCAGGCGCTCTCTGCGACCTTTGTTATGGTCGGAATTGGCGGATTGATTCTCAAATCCAGCAATGATGCCTACTGGTTGCTTTTCATGCTGGCAGCGGTCGGTCCAGCCCTCGGTTGGTTCATCTTCAACAATCTTCGGTTGGGTGAGGAGGAGCTTGGAAGTGATCCTTGGAGCCCACCTTTGCTGCCCCAGGTTTCGGCGCCGGTGCTCGATGCCGAGTTGGAGGGGTAAGCGTGAACTGCCCATTCTGTGAGATTCTCGAGATGGGTACTCGGGAGGTGCTTTGGGAGGATGAACTCGCCTTCGCCATACGAGATGCCTTTCCGATTTCACCGGGCCATTCACTGGTGCTGCCCAAACGTCATGTCGCCTCCTTCTGGGACTGTACTCCTGACGAGCAGACCTCCCTCCTCGCGGGCGCGGGCTGGTTGAGGGATGACTTGGAGGTCATCTTTCCCTCGGTCGATGGCTGGAACTTGGGTGTCAATGTGGGCGAGTCTGCTGGACAGACCGTCTTCCATGTTCACCTGCATGTAGTGCCGCGGTTTGTCGGCGATGTGGAAGATCCGACCGGTGGGGTTCGTGGGGCGATGCCTGGTGAGGCGGACTACCACTCTGCGTGAGAGCCATCTGTGTGCTGCCAGAGGGTCGGAGGGTGTGGGTTCCACGCCTCCATGTGCTCATCGATGAGATGTTCTTGAACTACGATGCCCAAGCCCGGCCCACTTGGTATGTCGACCATGCCGTCGGACACCTCGAAGGGGGAAGCGAGCAGGTCGAAGGCCCATTCGGCTCCACCGCCCGGAGTCCCTCCACCAGCAGCCCCGCCGAGGGATTGGAATTCTTGGAAGGCGTGAGCAGGGCTTGCTGCTGCCACCTGCAGAGATGCGGCTAATTGGATTGGGCCGTAGGGGCAGTGAGGTGACAAGGAGACTTGGGCTGCCTCGCACATCGCTCCGATTTCGACACCGGCTCTGATTCCTCCCACGAGAGAGATGTCTGGTTGGAGGACCGCCACAACGGGGCTTGGGAACAGATGGTCGGCAAATTGCCGCTTGGTCAGTAGGCGCTCCCCGGTGGCGAGTGGGATTCGCTGTTCTAGGTGAAGTTGCTGTAGGTCGCGTAGGTGATGTGCGCTGCCATCGGGCAGGCAGGGCTCCTCCACGAAACAGGGGTCGAACGGCTCCAACAGCGGCAGAAGGCGACGGCTGGCAGCGGGGGAAAGTCGTCCGTGGAGGTCAATTGCAAGTTTTGATTTTCCAATTGCATCTCTAACGGCTGAAACGGTCTCGATGATGCTCTCCAATCCGGCATCGCTCGGTGTCGAATCGGTGGGGCCGGCAGGGCTCACCTTCACCATCGTCAGACCTTCAGAAAGCGCCGCCTTGCCAGACTCTGCGAACTCTTCGGGCGTGCTGCCCCAGAGGTTTCGATAGACAGTGACCTTGTCACGCACAGGACCCCCGAGTAGTTGGTGGATGGGTGCTCCGAGTTGCTTGCCACGCAAATCCCAGAGCGCCATCTCAAGGGCGCTGAGCGCGCTGTTGAGTACTGGGCCGTCTCGCCAAAACCGACCCTTGTGCATCTCCTGCCCGATTCGCTCTATGCCGTCAATCTCTCGGCCAGTAACTCGCCGGGCCATCGCTTCGAGGGCGGCCTCCACCTCCTCGTGCAGGTCACCAATCGCCTCCCCCCAGCCGACTTCCCCATCTTCACTCTCTAGTCTCAGCAGTAGCCAACGAGGAGGACAGCGAACGACCGTTGCTGAGCGGATATTCATCGGAGTACACCTCTTCGTGCGAGGATGTTGCTGCTTAGAAGGTCAGCGCCTTCGATGGTGAGTCCCGCTCCAAGACCACAGGCGAAGGCGCCCGCATCCAGCCATTCTTCGACCTGTTCAGGGGCGATTCCTCCTGTTGGGATCGTGCGAATCTGTCGCATGGGGGCGGGAAGACCGGCAAGCATGGCAGGAGACCAATTGGTCGCGGCAGGGTAGAGTTTGACCAGTCCAGCGCCGGAGATGTGTGCGGTCCAGAGCTCGCTGGGAGTGGCTGCACCTGGAACTGCCAAAATCCCATATTCCTCTGAAAGTTCAATGAAACCCTCCGGATTGACCGGTGAGAGCGCAAATTCGGCCCCCCAATCCGCCACTGAGGGTATTGCGGTCTGAGGATGGAGTACCGTGCCCACGCCAAGCATGACCTCCTCTCCGAGTCCCTCCCTCAAGGTGGTGAAGACTCGTGAGGCGTCCAAACTATCGAGAGTCACCTCGAGGACTTTCGCTCCCGCATCAGCAAGATTCATCCCTCGTTCAATGAGAAGATCCGGGTCGTCTCCACGCAAAATGCCGATGAAGCCGGCCCGGCCGATGCGCTCGAGACTCCACTCCAATGACATGGTCTCACCCATCCGCTGAGAGGTGGACCGCCCCTTCAATCGATTCCCATCTCGACAACTCCTCACGGGAGATGTCGCCAAGGTCGCCGAAGGTCCGTTGTGTAAGGGCTGCCAACAAGTCGCCTCGGTGACAGCAAGCCTCCGGCTCACAGCCTTCAAGTAGACCATCAATGAATCCCGCCAACCAGGCATCGCCGCCCCCCAAGGGTTCTGTGGGCTCGTGTCGAACAGGCTTCTCACGAGTACTCGCCACCCCCATTGAATGGGCTACTGCGCTCCAACGCGACCTCCCGCCGTCACCATTCTGTTTCCATGTACAGGCAACATAGGGAAGGTTCCATCTCCCCCTTATCTCATCTAGCGCCGCTTCATCATCATTCCCGGTCAGGGAGAGGAGGTTCTCAGTTGAGAGGATTAGCAGGTGCACTTGGCGAAGGCGTGGCTCGACCTCTGTCCATAGTCTATCGAACGAGCCTAGGGCGGGTCTGTGGTTGAGATCGAGTGCTACCAAGGCGCCGTCCAACTCAGCGAAGGTCATCGCTGCTGACCAGTTTGCGCGGGGGCCGTCACCGAGTAGTGGTGTGATCC
>CAUZJP010000020.1:0-9826 GCA_963580235.1 Candidatus Thalassarchaeaceae archaeon | reverse complement strand
TACGGGCTCGACAGCGATGCAGATGGGCTGTTCGACTTGGATGAGTACAACCTGATTGGCACCGACCCGTTACACAACGACACCGACCGGGATGGCTTACTCGATGGTGAGGAACTTCTCATCACGCACACCAATCCGCTGTGGCCCGACTTGGACGAGGATGGCGACGGATTCCGCTGGTTCGCCGACTGCGACGACAACGACTCGGCGCGCTCGCCCGACGCCAATGAAACTTGGAACTGGGTTGACGACGACTGCGACGGTGATGTCGACGAAGATGTCGACCGCTCAGCGCACCTCTCCTTCCTACCAGGAGAGGCAGCGGGTGTCGTCACCGTCAACCTGACACACCAACCATTCGAGATGGCCGTCTGGCTGGTCAATGTCTCATTCGGAATCGATGAGCTGTTGAATAACAGCGATGTCACATGGACTTTGATCTGGCCTGATTCCCAAGTGACTGTAAGGGAGTGGGGAACTCTTACCGACGGTGACAGCAGCGATGGCTGGTTCGATGAGGCGATTGGCTCTCATGTCTCGGCCATCGACTGCTCTGAGCCCCTCGCCTACGATGCACTTGAACAGACACTCTGTCACAGACACAACGAGACTGTCGAGGACTGGATGTTGACATTCCAACTCGTTGACGGGGATGAGGTTGTGACACTCTCGACCATTCTCTCCTTTGAGGTGTGGAATCCGCCGCCGCCACCATATGTCGAACCTGAAGACGAAAGTCCGGCGGATACTGGAAACAACGAAACTGGCGAAGGGCCGGGAGAACTCGGTGTCGGAGGAGTCACCATTCCGACGAACGTCGTGCTTGTGCTTGGGGGAGTCTTGGTATTGTCAATCCTCTTCCTCATGACCACTCGAAGGAAACCACCAGCACGGCCAATCAAGCAGATGAATCCCACACTCCACCGCCGTTAGTGGATGAATATCCGTCATTATCACCGGCGGTGACTCAAAGTATTGAGGCGCCGAACAGGACCGATAGTACAACACCACCGAGAACCACGAGGCTCGCAATCCCGAGAAGTATCCAAGTCACCATGTCTGTCAGTTGATTTGCATGCAGTTGCTCAGCTTCAGTTGTCTGCAAGCGAAGCTCAGGTTTTGCAGCGCGAGCCTGCTTTGCAGTTTCCAAGTCTGTTTCTGTCGTATTGGCTGCAGCGTGAAGTCGCTGGAGTGATTCTTCTTCGATGGCATCAGCTCTCAATTGAGCCTCCTCTGAGGCCTTCACAGCCTCTGCATCCGGGGACCAACCTCCTTTCGGCATCACTCTACCTCGGGGGGACCTTTGACGTGGACATATTCAAGGCCTACTATTCATGATTCTCACCGATACAGGCATGGGCCACCCTACGCCGACTCCCGAAAACGCCATTCCACAGTGAAAAAGAGTGAATTCACATCGATGAGAGTTCCTCGCTCACCGCTATGACGGAAGGTGCCGAAACCCGGTTCCGGACTAGCCCGCCATGCGTCGCCTTTTTTGCCTCCGGAGTACAGGAAATCACGCCGGAGGGGTGCTTGCACCCCACACCGAGGGGATTTGGATGCCGCCCGAGACGCCCGGAAAGGGCAACGCTTCGCCTGTTGAGAAGGTGGTGAGCGTGCCGAAGGCCGCAACCAGAGGCAAAAAAACGGCGGCGAGTGGGAAATCGAACCCGAAAACCACCAAATCCAGTGGAAAAAAAGTGAAGTCGGTTTCTCCAAAGGCCAAGAAGTCGACGGCGAAGAAGCCGAAGACGGGGGAGAGCAAGCCGAAGAAGACGGCAAAGAAGACGAAGTCGACGGCGAAGACGGAGGAGAGCAAGCAGAAGTCGACTCTCAAGGTGAGCAATCAGATTCCAAAGGAAAGGCGAGCCAAGATTGAGCGCTCCCTGTCCAAGCACAAGGGGAAGAAGCGCTCCGAGTGGGACCGCGCTGGAGGGGTGAAGCAACATCGCTTCCTGAAGAAGCGAATCAAACCCGGCACGATTCGGAAGATCAAGATGCCACTGCTCGACATCACGATGGGTGACGACTGGGCAACGCCGGTCACTGTCATTCATGGTGCTCGGCCCGGACCGGTGGTTACCATCACCGGCGCAGTTCACGGCGACGAACTCGTAGGACCACTCGCCTGCAGCATGCTCTGTCAAGAGACGATGATAGGCCTTGGAAAAGCGCTGGACGCTGCAACCATGGCCGGCACCGTTCGAATCGCGCCGATTCTCAATCCGCCCGGATTTCGCAGAAACAGCCGCTACTTCCCAGACGGCAGGGACCTCAACCGAGAATTTCCCGGAAGAGATGAGGGCAACACGACCCAGAGGGTGGCGAACCACATCTGGGAGGATTTGGTTCAGGACAGCGACTACCTCATCGACCTGCACACAGCAGCGCGTGGCCGAACGAATCTGCCGCAGATTCGGGCTGACCTCGCTCATCCCGAGAGTAACAGAGTCGCACGTGCCTTCGGAGTAGAAGTCATTCTCGACTCGAAGGGGCCGCGCGGAACACTCAGGAAGGTTGCCAGCGACAGCGGAATCGGGAGCGTCACCTACGAAGGAGGTGGAGCCAATTTCACCGACCACGAAGCGGTCAAGGTGGCAGTCTACGGCATCCTCAATGTGCTTCGCAGTCTGCATGTCATCCCCGGACATCCAAGCAGGCCTCGGTTCAGACTTCTCGCCTCCGGCTCGACATGGGTGCGCGCGGACGAGGGTGGGCTCGTCGACATGTTCGTCAATTCGGGCTCGTTCGTCGAAAAGGGTTCCATCATCGGCAGAATAGTGGATCCACAGCGGCCTGGTGAATCCGCCGACATTCTCTCTCCAGAAACAGGTCTCCTGATCTGTACCGCCAACAACCCGTTCGTCACCGCGGGTACACCTGTCGGACACCTGCTCCCGATCACCCGTGGAGTACGGCTGGTCAAGAGGCAACTTGACGCTCAAGACAGACTCATAATCAGTGGCAGCGCAGACGAACCGCCATGGCGAGATGAGGCTGAAATCGACGAAATCGCCATCGACGGAAGTTGGAGCGGTGGCGCGGTAGACGCGGAATGGCAGCGTGACTGGGAATCGCCGGTGCTTGACGATGCGGAAATGTCGGCAACCAGTTCTGCAAACGCCACTGCCGATGCCGCAAGCGAAGAGGAATCTGCCGAAGAAGAGCAGTGAAGCGGCTGTTGAGGCGTGGCCGTGTAGCCGGCTGCGGGAACGGACCGGTGGGGTAACAGCGAAAGGCGGCTCGCACTGCGCGGGAGGGTATGGCGGAATCCGGAGTCGGCGTCCAGTGGCAATATGCGGCGTCGTCAATCTGCTTCGGATGCGGACCCGCCAACGAAAAGGGCCTGCGAATCGACTCGACTAGAACCGAAGAGGGACTCGAACTTTGGTTCACTCCCTCAGAGGAACATCAGGCATTCCCTGGTATGGTAAACGGAGGAATCATCGGGACATTGCTCGACTGTCATGGCAATTGGGCTGCGGCTATTGCGCTGATGGATGCAGCGGGTGACGACCAACCACCATGCACGGTCACCGCCTCCTACTCCATCCAACTCAGGCGTCCCACACCGGCCGGAGTTCCACTCCATGTGACCGCCAAGGTCGTCGAGTTGAGCGAGGGTCGGGCGCAGGTCGAAATGGAGCTTCAGGCAGAAGGGAAGGTTTGCGCTCGAGGCGAAGGGTTGTTCGTCGCCGTGACTGAGGGGCACCCCGCCTTTCACAGATGGAATTGAGGTGTTGAAATGGCAGTCGACTCGGTTTTGGAATTGCTCCGCTATCGGGTCTTGGCGACCATGGCGAGCATCGATGCACTCGATGATGAAGATCTGACGCCACTCTCAAAGATCCCTCTCGGAAAGTTGCGTAAGGATGCGACCCGCCTACACGCTGTCTGTCGCTACAACAAGGGAGTGCGCAAGAGCGATTCTAGTATTGGACCAACCGATGTCCGAAAGGTGGCCCTACACCCCTTCGCCCTCTCTCCTGAATGGGAGAGATATGCAGAATTTCTTCTCTTTCATGAGTTCCTACACGCCTTGGGATATGCTGGGCATGACCGTAGTTTCCGGCAACTCGAGGCGGAGTGGCCCGACTTTGAGGCGACGCAGATGGGTGAACAGTTCGGCACTCATCTGAGAGAAAAGAACGCAAAGTGGCGCTGGCTATGTCCGGAATGTGGCTGGAACACCCCCCGTTCGGTGAAATCTCGGGGGCGCTATCTCTGCCGTTCATGCCGGGTAAAATTGGTCGATGAATCAATTGAAATGCCCACTGCGGTCATCTGATTGATGCTCTACTAATGCGTCGAACCACAATCCATTACTGATAGGGTGTGGTCCGCTCGCTCATGGAGCGAGCGCACTCTCCGCGTGTGTGCGTGAGGTTGGCGCTGCTGTCAGCGCTGCTCATGGTGGGAATGATTCCTGCAGATGTGGGCGCTGAACTAGGAGTCGGAGATAGCACTTTGAATTTGACTTGCCTCTCCTCTTCGAGTTGTCTACTCGACAATGATGCAATCGGCGTCGACAAGATGTCGAGACAAGAATCGAGTGCGTCGCCAGCATCACCGGTTACAGTCAGCATCGAATTTCTGATGAATCCCGAACAGATCCAACTCTCACTTCTTCCGCCGACAATCGATGAATTGGTAATCGACCTTCAGATCCAAGAGGAGATTGGCGGACTGAACTCGCCGGACATAGTCGTAGACTTCTGGCTAGGCCCAAGCACCAATCAATGGACACTCGACGGTGGCAGCCCCTCTTCGCCGCGGCTTGGAGCCTATCGACTGCTCGACGCTGAACTCGATTTGAGTCGGGGACGGTTGCTTCGACCGGGCGACTCCGTCGGAATGCGAATCTCCTTCGAAATCGACCAACCGGTCACTTGGGAGTTGTATCTGCGTGGCGATTCGAGAATCTCCCTTCCCATCGAATGGAGCGCAGATGTCACATCAGCGAATGTCGACGAGCCGAGTTCAGCTGGTAACCCGGTGGAACTTTCTGATGTCGAGGAATTAAGCCATGGTGCACTGCTTGACGCAGACCAAGATTGTTTCAGATTCCAACTAGAGGACAACCTCAGAGCGATGACCATCATCGTTCACTGGACCAGCGTCCCGTTGGAAATCGAGCAGCCTCACACCCCTCCCGAACTAATCCGGCAAGGGGGCGCAACACCGAGAAACCCGGCAGTGAAAACGACCTACGAGGCAGGAGAGCAGATTTCGGAGATTCGCTACGAGGAGCCGCCAGAGGGGACTTATCTCGCCTGTTGGAGCGGCAGTTCAAACCGATTCCAAGCCTACTCCTGGTTCGCCCGACTCTCTCACAAGGGGATTGGCTCCTCCAGCCCCTCCGAGTTCATGGGAGACGCAAACTGGCTTGCAGGCGAGGCATATGTCGGCGATGCCTCAGAGGTGACGGAAGTCACGCGTTCTGGGGCATTCACGGTGGTAATCGCTCTGCTCGGCACGGCGGCGGCATTCGCAGGATTCGCCGTGCCGTCCAACTTTAGATGGTCAAAACGCCTGCTTCTGCCAGTCGCGCTGTTCCTGCTCATCGTCGGTGGAATCGCTTCGCCGATTTGGGCGATGACTGACGAGGCGCCGCGCAGCGGCGAGATGACACTTGACGAAGTTCTGCAGGCTCGCTTGGCGGTCGTCGAAGAGGCGAGCAGGACCGGTGTCAAGGCTGGCGCTGCAAGTGGTTTCTTTGGACTCGCACCGGGGGAAACCCTGGAATTGAGGTTGCATGTTACCGGAGCGCACGAGACCGGAGACGGGAGGTGGCAAGTTCACACCGAGGAGCTGTCCGATATCCGCTTGGACAATTTCGTCTTCGGCTGGCTCTCCGACCATCCTATGAGCAGCGAAGAGAAAATACGCTTCATTCTGCAATCCGGGCGTGCACTGACTCTCGACCTGTTGATGCTAGAAGCCCTGCTCGTAGTCGATGAAAAGCCGGATGGTGAACTGCTCCACATTGAATGGAAGATGGCGGCGACTGATCCAGCCGGCTCGGCAACAGAGCCGATTTGGGCGTCACGGCCTAACGTGATTTCCCAAAGAGACTGGGAGGAGTTGCAGGAGGACCTCTACCCGGAACTGCTGACTATTTCCTACTGCGATTGCGGTACTGATGGAATGGAGGTAACCTGGCTGTCGAACTCCAAGATGGGAGCGAGCAGCATCCCACAGAGCAGCGGGATTTCGATTGCCGACGGATTCGTGCCGAGGGAAAATCTCTGGATGACTGGAGGATTCACACTCCTGCTACTCGCCGGCGGAATAGAGTGGTGGCGAATCCAAGGCGCGAAGAAACTCGCTGACCAATTCTTCTAAGCCGAATTGAATCACTTCTGCAGGGCATCAAGAACAGGCTTCGGTCGACAATACTACACCGCTACGCGGTAAGTGATCAGATTCTGCCGAGAATCTCGTCGAGCATCTTCTTCTCGACATCGTCGATGATGCCATCATCCAGCGCATCTCGAATCTTCTGCTTCTCTTCGTCGGTGAGTCCAGCAGAGTCCATCGCACCATCGATGAGAGCCATCTCGGCAACAGTCACAACGCCATCTTCAACAGCACAATTGATTGCAGCGCGGGTGGCGATTCTCGCCGCTTCGCGTGGCGGAATGTCCAGAATGTCAGTAAGGCGGGAGAGGTCACCCAACTCTTGGTCGGTCAGAACGCCATCTTCGTAGGCAACTAGGTAAGCATCCAGCAGGAACTTGCCGTACTGGTCGGGGTGGAGGAGAACATCCCTGATGAGGCCGTAGTCAACCCTGCGCCGGCTGCCCGCAGACGCTCCTCCAAGGCTTTCCCGAATTTCCTTCACTGCCATGTCCTTGAGGCCGTGTCCAATCCATGAGAGTCCAAGAGCGACGACGCCGGCCCCTAGCCACTGCATCGTCGGGGTGGCAAGAAGGGTACCCGGGTCGATTAATTGCTTGAGGCCGATGACCAAAAGTAGCGAGCCCCAGAATATCTCTAACCAGTCGTTGACATCACGCTCGTCGGCGTAGTCATCGAACTCGCCAGCGTCGCCCGCCTCCTCGCTCATCGCCTCCTCACGGCGCTCATCAGCCCTTCAAGGTATCCGACTCCTAAGTGGGGTACGCCCTTCCCTCGCCCTGTTCTAAGGTTCGGGGAAACACCCATCCAAGCCGACTGAGCGCCCGGCTGGACCGCTATCCTATTGAGCCGGTGAGGCGCGGATGCCTACTCATGGCGGGAGTGGGGAGTTGCAATGTCGCAGACCTCGACCTGCCTGCCGAAGTGCGGGAGCATCTTACGGGGGTGTGGGGAATCGAGGAATTGTATCCACCTCAGGCAGCTGCGATGCCGGCGGTGTTGGCCGGCGAAAGTGTGCTGCTGGCAGCTCCGACGGCGAGTGGGAAATCGTTGGTGGCATATCTTGCGATTCTACGACGGCTTTTGGTGGATGAAATCGGTAGTAGGGCGATTTACATCGTGCCGTTGAAGGCGCTTGCGTCTGAGAAGGTCGACGAATTGAACGAGTTGTGTGGTGCGGTCGGACTTTCAGTTGGAATCGGAGTGGGCGACCGAAGCAGCGAGAGCAAGAAGTTGGACGAAACGGATGTGCTGGTCTGCACTTCGGAGAAGTTTGACTCCCTGCTCCGTAATCGTGAGCGCTTCCTAGAGGGGGTCTCCGTTGTAATCGCTGACGAGATACATCTCGTCCACGATGTCGGTCGCGGGCCGACTCTCGAAGTCAATCTCGCCCGCATCATGCACGAGCGCCCCGACGCACAGTTGGTGGCGCTCTCGGCGACGGTGGGCAACGCTGAAGCCGTCACCGACTGGCTCGGGGCGAAACTCATCACTTCGGATTGGAGGCCTGTTCCCCTCAGCTACGCAACCGAATCAGAACTTTTCGTCGAAGTGAGAAAGGAGGTTCATCCCGATGGAGGAGGACCCAAACTCCCAGCACCTAGGACACTCGACGGGCCGAAGACCGCCCCGGTTTGGGCGGTCCTGAAAGACACGCTGGAGGAGGGCGGGCAAATGCTCTGTTTCGTCGCAACGAGGCGTTCCGCCCAGTCAGCCGCTAGAGACCTCGGAAAACGGAGGCTGAAAACTCTCATCGAGGCTGGCGAAGAGGAACTCATCAAGGAATTGGCCCTCCTTTCAGAACGGGTGAAGGGTGTTGAAGATGGATCCCACATGGCTGACATCCTGGCTGAGGTGATTACCGGGGGGGTCGCATTTCACCACGCTGGACTTACTAGCAAACAGCGGCGGCTAATCGAAACGGGGTTCAAGGAGCGGACTTTGGTCGCTCTCTGTGCCACACCGACCCTAGCAGCAGGAGTGAACCTGCCTGCGAGACGGGTCCTCGTTCGAGACCTCAGGCGATGGGATGGCAGCGGTAACCATCTGCTCTCTGTGATGGAAGTTCAACAGATGCTTGGTAGGGCGGGCAGACCCGGCTACGACCAGCGGGGGGATGCGTGGTTGCATTGCAAGACTCAGGAACAGGCTGACGAAATGGCGGAACTCTACTTCCTCAGCGAGCCGGAGGACATCGTCTCTAAACTGCACATGGAATCCCCAATGAGAATGCATGTTCTCGCTGCGGTGGCGACTGGCGGACAACGAAGCCGACACGCTCTCGGCCGTTTTTTCTCTCTCACCTTCCTCGCCCAAGACCTTCCGCGGGAGGTCCTCGCAGACAATATAGACGGAATTCTCGATTGGTTGTGTGAGCACGGCATGGTGGAGAGGCTTGGAATCGACGAGCGGCTGGCGGCTGACATCGATGCGAGCGAGGAGGAGAGGCGGGCAGACGCCGCCTCTGAAGCTGAGATTGAGGATTGGGACGATGAGATGCCACCATGGGCGAGCGCTGCGAAATCGACTCCCGGAGTCCAATTGGATGACTTGATTCCAAAGGAGAAGAAGCAGAAACCTCTGCGCAAGGGGCCTGCTGTCATCGGATTCCAGTCTGCTGCTGATGTCATGCGTGGAAGCAGATTGGAACCAGCCACACCAGAACAGGACGCGATGGCATACGCTCCCACAGCGTTCGGAGAGCGAGTCAGCAGACTCTACCTCGACCCACTCAGCGGGCACATTCTGCGGAAGGGTGTTCGCCGGGCTACCGCGATATTGGCTGGGTTGGAAGAAGAGACCACACTCTCACCGTTCGGTTTACTGCACCTGATCACGACCGTCCCCGACTTCATGCAACTCTGGCCGAGGAAAAACGAGATTGAGTTACTACAAACTGTACATTCTGCAACAGAGGGCCAGCGTTTGGTCAGCCGTGAAGCTCTACAAGAATCACATCTAGACCTCGACCCTCTCATCCATGCCAAGTCGGCGGCGGCGCTGGAAGCGTGGATTGACGAGCTGTCAAACCGCCGCATTGAGTCGTCACTCGGGGTTGCACCAGGCGATCTACGAATGAGGATTGACCTCTGTGAGTGGCTACTATACGCCTGTCGAGAGATTGTTCGAAACGACGAGGGCGAAGATGAGTTGCTCGAGCCTGCCCGCGAGAAGTTGATGGAATTGATTGATGAGGTGAGGCTCAGGGTTCGGCACGGATGTAGAACTGACCTGCTTCAGTTGGTATCGCTTCGCAATGTCGGGCGAGTCAGGGCGCGCACCATGGCGGGACTCGGAGTCAGGACACTGACTGACGTTGTAGAGATGACCGAGCGAGACCGACGAAAACTTGCTGATGAGCGTGGTTGGAGTATCCAACTCGTAGAGGGCATCGTAACACAGGCAATACAACTCTCAGGAAGCAAAAAACACCGCTGAAAGCCCTATGGCCAAGTCACTCCTC
>CAUZJP010000019.1:0-9980 GCA_963580235.1 Candidatus Thalassarchaeaceae archaeon | reverse complement strand
CGTCCAAGCCGGAGCAGCAGCCCGGTATTGACTCCGATTCAGCAGACAGACCTATAGAGCGAATGCCTCCGACTGAATCCATTGACATCCCCGCGCTCCTTCAGGCGATTTCAGACGCCACCAAATTGGAGCGCCAAGAGGTGATGAGAAGGGCTCAGCGAAAGCGACGGGCGCTCGGTGCCATCACAGTATGGATGGCTCTTATTCTGGTGGCTAGAGAACTCGGTTTGGACGCCGATACACTACTCTCCGAATGACTTGAGTGTACTGAACTGACGCCTCTCTGTTTAGTCCGACAAGACTCACTATCGAGGAGCGGTTCATTCCTCGCCGTTCGCTTCCATAGCGGTATCAGCCGCCAACAAGATGGGCATGAGCCCGAGCGCCAGTATTAGCGAGAAGAAGACGGTGAGGGAGGTGACGATTCCGAAGTCTTGGATGACCGGCATCGGCGAGAGTCGAAGGACGAGGAATCCGCATATCGTGGTGAGTGCCGAAAGCACGAGCGCCACCCCGGTCGTAGAATGCATCTCCTTGATCGACTCCCACGAGTCCAACCCGTTCTTTGACGATTCAAAGCGCTGCCATACATGAATGGAGTAATCGATTCCCAAGCCGATAGTGAGGGCTGTGACCATCACCGTCAAGACATTCCAGTTGAGGTTCAACAGAGCCATCGCACCGACCACCCAAACCGCCGCCACCGCGACCGGTGTGACCACGATGATTGCTGGGCCGATTCTCCGAGTAAGGGCGAGCAGAACCAAAGTTGAGACAACCAGGCTGATTACAGTCGATTCCAACTGTGAAGTCGTCAGCCCCTGCAGAACTTTGTTCACCTTGACCGAGTCTCCCGTAACGAACATCGAGGCTGCCACTCCGTATGGCCCCGAAGAATGGGTGACTACCGATTCGATGCCCTCTGCCGCAACTATCGACTCGCTGTTTGACGACGCTTGCACCATCACTTCAATTCTCAGATAATTTATCGAATTCTGTTGGTCGAAGGCGACCACACCCGCCACCCTGTCAGCCCAAGACGCACCTGTCAACAGGTCTCCAATTGATTGGTTGTCAGACAATAGAACCAATGCGGCAGCAGCATCTCCTGTCTGGTAATCTTCAGTCACCAAATCATTGCCTACGACCCGCAACCCAGATGACACTCCGAAGGCGGGGTTCTGAGCAATTGCATCGTGAAGGACAGCGTGAATCGATTCCACCATCGGGTCACCCTCACCGACTGCACTCGGTGTGATGACATGAGGTGCAAGGGCAAGTCTGGCGTTCATCTGGTTGAGGGCTTCTATGAAATCGGAATCATCAACAATCGTCTGCTGCCCTTCGAGAGGTTCCATCAAGATGTAAATCGGCCGCCAACCGGTCGCTGAGTAGGAACTGAAGAGGTCTTCACGGACCTCCATGACCTCCATGTCATCCGCCAAGAAGTCGGACAAATCAAACTCCGTCTCCAACTTGGAGGCTGCAATGATAACTGAGCCGACGGTAAGCATCACAACGAAAATTAGGGCGAAGACCTGTGTCCTTCGCTGCGTGATGACCACCTCCTTCGCCATCCGCTGCAAACGCTCCCACCCCTCCTGAGTTACTCTTGGTCTGCTGCTCTTTTCCATCAGGACATGCATCGCACCGACCACCAAGGTTGAGGTGATGAAAGCGCAGATGACTCCGAAGGCGAGGGCGAGTCCGAACACCTGTACTGGAGGCAAGGGTGAAACCACATTGGAGATGAAGGCGGCGACTGTCGTCACGACGGCGAGGGCGATTGGCATCACCAGCACATCGAGCGCGCGAGCCCACGCTACAGCGGCGGTGTCCCCTTTCGACCTGAACCGGTCGTATGCCCTTTGCAGGTGGATGCAATAGTCGATACCGAGGCCGAGAACGACTGGCGCAACCGCAACATGTAGAACTGAAAAACTCGACTTGAAGGCGGCGAGGCCACCATAGGTCCACACCAGGGCCATCGAAAGAGCGACCAACGGAAATGCGACTCCACGGACAGAGCGAAATGCGATTGCCAGAATTATGATGACGACTGAGAGTGCACCCCCGATCAGCCAGACGAGATTGTCGACGGTGCCCTCGTTTATGTCGTAGCTCAGCACATCGTTTGAAATCAGGCCGTATTGTAATTCGACACCCTCTAGACTGCTGGCCGCTTCGAGCGTCTTGAATTCACTTCGAAGAAAGTTCACCATCACTTGGCGTTGGTCGTCGGCGATGTCAGAGTTCAGATAGAATACCCACAGAGTACTACTCGCAGAAGGTGTCGGATCCACGCCCGTCCTATTTCCATCGAACCAGGCGCAGGTTGTGGTCTCGAACTTGAGGTCCTTGTGCAGGAGGGCGTCCCTACCGAAACTTGCCAATGCGGCCAAATCATCGTCAGCCACCCCATCCACACAGGTGGTGCCTTCGTCAACCGTATCATTCAGAAGTTGTTCCCATGTAGTTGCATTCTGTAAATCGCTCCCGGGTGCAGATTCGTCGAGTCCTCTCTGGATGATGTCGGGTGCGGCGATCAACTCCTCGACGAGATGGCTGCGCACCTCCGCCCATTCAAGAACGGAATCGAGGTCCCTCTGCTGTTCCTGGAGGGATTCGATTGAGAGGACATTACCGCCGTCCGAACGCTTGACATGGATGAATAATGGTCGGCGCTCGTCGCCGAACTCCGCTTCGATTCTCTGTTCGGCTTCGTCGTTTGGCCCCTCTGGAGCGAATGCCTCCAAATCGGTTTGGAATGAGGGCAGTGGAAAGAGGAACATTCCGAAGAAAGCTGTGAGGACCAGCGCGGTGAATAAAATGGGGATGGAGCCCCGTTCAAGAAACGCTGCAATGTTGCTGGCGCGTGAGCCAGCCTCACTGCTTTGCATGGTATTCCCACCTATATCTCATAGTTAAGGGCGAAGGCGTTGAGGGCCGCGTAGCGGCCGGATGACTACAAAGGTTGAAAATGGGGTCTAGGTTCGCCGAACCGATAGCATGACGGTGAAAGTACTATTGAACGAGGGTGGCGAGTTGCGGATTAGAATTAGCGGTGAGGGACATACAGCCCTGCAACTATTCCGCAGTCGACTCAATGAGAGCAAAGATGTGGACTACTCGAACTACTTCATCGGCCACCCTGGACTCGATGATCCGGAGTTCTACCTGCGTGTCAAGAAGGGAAAGGACCCCGCTAAGGTGTTGAAATCGCTTTGCGCAGATATTGTGAATGAATTCACCACCGTCAAGTTGCCTTGAGGCGAGGGCCAGATGGACTCTGAGCAAATCGCTGAGACACTCGGGCTCAACTCGTGGGTTTGTCCCGGTGATGGCATCGGCGGCTTGCTGAAGGTGAGAGTTGAGGATTTTCGAGTCGAAGAGGAAGCAGATGTCCCAGCCCTCGACCAAAAGGGCAGATTCACCATTGCTCGAATCACCCTGACGGACTGGGAAACAAACCGATTCGTCAACCGGCTCGCAAGAGCACTGAAAATTTCACGGAACCGAATCTGGTTCACAGGAACCAAGGACAAGCGCGCGGTGACAACGCAACTATTCGTCATCGATGCGCATCAAAACAAGGTGGCTGATGTCGAAATCAAAGATGTGGAAATCGAGGTACTAGGTCGAAGCCATCAGAAGGTGAAGTTGGGTGGCCACTCCAGTAATCGGTTCACAATCACAATCCGCGGCTGTGCCGAGAAGGACGGCTCTCCGATGGATGCAGATTCAGCGCTTGCAGAAATTGATCGGATTCGCTCCCAACTTCAAGAGAAACTTGGCGAGGGGAAGTTCCCTAATTGGGTCGGGCCACAGCGGTTTGGGTCGAACCGCCCGGTGACGCCAGTCGTTGGCAGACATGTGGTAAACGGTGACTTTGAATCAGCAGTCAATGCCTACCTCGGAATGGCTGGCCTCAATGAGATGGAAAAGGTCGCTGACTTCCGCACCCTTTGGCGGGAGACTGGCGATGTGGAAGCGGCAATCGAAGTGATTCCCCCACATCTCGGGTACGAATTGAGTATGCTCAACAGTTTGAAGTCCCGGCCTAATGACTGGGTTTCTGCATTCAAAAAACTACCTAAGAACCTGCAACTGATGACCGTTCACTCCTTACAATCGATGGCCTTCAACCACGCATTGGGTGCCCGGATAGGGAAGGGAGTCAGCATCACAGAACCATTGGAGGGCGATGTGGTCGGACCGATTAGTGAGAGCGGAAAAATCAACACAGGAAAGTTGTCGGTCGTTAGCGCTGAGACAAAGCCCCGAATCACCCGGAACTGTCTCCTCGGAAGGCTCGCAGTCACCGGAACTCTGCCGGGCTCGGAAGGAACTCTGCCGCTTGGCATCGTAGCGGAAATAGAGACTGAAGTGTTCGAACGGTTGGAACTCTCAGATATTGACTGGCTTGTAGAAGCGGTTCCACGGTTGTCAACCAAGGGAACGAGGCGGCCTCTCGCTGGTAGTTTTTCAGACTTCAAGGTCGAGGAGGTCAGCACAATTGACCTCGATGAATCAAATAAGAGGTGGGCTGGAGGTCCATCGGAAGATGAGCGTTGGCATCCAGAAGGATGCTGCATAAGATTCCGATTCAGCCTGCCACCAGGAACATACGCGACAACCCTGCTGCGCGAGTTCACCCGAGCTCCGCTCCACCAATCCTGACCCTGCCGGTCAGAATTCACATCAAGCGCCCAATTTCGACGACTTGGATTTCTCCAACGCCATCGATGGCTCGCATGGCGTCCTCAAATGCATCGACTGTCCCGTCGCCTTCCTGTATAACGCAGAACGCCTCGACGAACATCAATCCGAAAGCGAGAGGTTTTGTCTCAACAGTGTGGACTACTCCAACCTCGCTTGTCATGTCGTTGATACTAACTGCGATGTTGTCAGCCGACACATCAGAGTTTGGATCACACATTATTTTGTAACGAACTCCAACTTCTCCCATCGAATCACCTCAGGGTCCTTGGAAGCCACAGCCGACACAGATGTATGGTACACCCTGATTTCGACAGCGCTCACTTCTTCCGATGGGCTCACTGCACTTCGGGCAGGGAAATGAGGTGCTCCTTCTCTCGACGAGAGGAATCCCGGACGCGCTGCAGACTGTCGCTCTCTTGCTCACTGTGTACCACCGAACGAGTCGGCGACCCACCGCCCCCTTTTGATGCTTGCTAACCCCCTATCGGGGGTTGACGCTTCAACTCGAGAGAACTTCAAGTGTGCCGGACCTGCCGCTGCTGACCACCAACTCGCCGTGATTGCGACGGCACCAGCCGTTCAGCACACGGACCACATCACCGGTGCGCACTTGATCGACCTCATCTCCCCAGAGCACCAATCCGACGACCCCAGTCTCGTCTCTGCCACACGCTGCGGCGACCGGCCCCTCGAAGTTTGGACTCTTGACCATGCGCCGCGGGTAGCGGCGAAGGACGAGCAACTCAAGCCGTTCGACCGGCCTGCTGGCACCTAGTTGGTTAACCAGTTGCCTTTCAGGCAACACTAGGGACGGCCTACCCCCAAAGGCGTGGCGAAGAATAGCAACTCGCCTCTCATCTCTCTCATTTTCCATTGTTCGTTGTTGTTCAACTGCTTGACTCATGACCTCTCATAATCGGGTCAGGGATAGAATGGTTTCCGTCGGGGTCCACGAAAAGTGAATCTCTGGGGCTACGCCCCGCCAACTGAAACTGATTATCATCTCCCGAGAGAGAATCCGCTAGGTCGTCGTCGCTGGTGTCACTCATCTTCACGCGCTGCGCGGTGCACCGTGAAACCGACTTTTCCTGCTGCCTCTATCTCATCCTCGCCCTCGGTGAGGATACCTGATTCAATCATCGTGCGTTCTACAAATTCAGCCACAGTTTCTTTCGGCCCGAATCCGCGCGCTCGGGGAAGTTTGTTCATGCAGACTAGGAAGGTCTCGGATGAGGAGTTTCGGGAAGCTTCCGGTGAGTACCTTTGGACTTTCGAAAAGCGCCCTTTCGCGGCCTCTACGACTCCCTCGATGCCACGCCCTTGGAAGATTTTCGTGACGAACGAACCGCCGGGATTCAAAATGGAAAACGAGAAATCCATGACCGCACACACGAGGTCTATAGAGATAGCTTGGTCTCTCTCGTACTGGCCTGTCAGTGAAGGTGAGATGTCTGAGACGACGGAGTGAATCGGCGAACCCTCTAGCATCTCCATAATCAGTTCCTGAGTCTGTTTTTCTGTGATGTCGCCGACCACCAATTCAACTCCATCCATCGGCGCACACGGCTCTAGGTCCACCGCGATGACCCGCCCCTCATTTCCGGTGACTTCCACCGCCACCTGCGACCAACCTCCGGGGTGACAGCCGACATCGATGACGGTGTCACCCTCACGCATCAGTTCGAAGCGCTTCTGAATCTGCAGCAACTTGTAGGCTGAACGGGCGCGGTAGCCAGAAGACTTGGCGTCTCGGTGCCACGGGTCGCGGCGGCGCTCACTGTACCAACGCTTGCTCATTGAAACGGCCCCGCAGCCGGGAATATGTAAAGGGGCCGTGTGCGAGGCGATGCACATGGCTACCAAGCGCACGCTCGTTCTGCTTGCGGTTTGCGGTATGCTGCTTGCCAGTCTAGGTAACGGGGGCGCTCAATCCACGACTGAATGGTGGCTAGACGGCGAAGGGCTGTCCGCAACTGGTGGTGCCTCCGTAGTATTGCGGCAGGCGACCGCAACCTGGTGTGAAGTCTGCAAGGTCTCCGATCCAATCATCATCGATTTCGCTGAATCGAAGGGAACTAACATCGTCCGAATCGCAATACACCCACAGGACGGCGTCGACCCGCTCGGTACCTCGATGAGTACTCGACAGGCGTGGTTATTGGCTGACAGAGCGCCATCAGAACTTGAGTATCCAACAAGTTGGTTCGATGGCGCTGACGGATTGAGCGGACAGTTGAGCAGCGAGCAGTTACAAAGGGAGATGTTGCGAGCCCAAGGAGCAAGGCAAATGGAATCTCTCTCGATGAGCATCGCAAGGATATCGGAACCGGGATTCCCTGAATCCTACTACCTCGATTTTGAGGTCTCGGGTTTTAGTTCGGAAGGAACCCTTAGTGTGTTCATCACCGAGGACTCGGTCGACATTGGGGATTTGGCGAACAATATGAACGGAATCAGAATCCATCAGGATGTGTTGCGAGCTGGTTTCATCGTCAATGCCACGCAAGAGGAGATTGGTTGGGAGAACCGTTTGATCTTCCAAGAACCGAGCGTCGGGGTTGGTCAACGCAGTTGGGGTTTCAACTTTGAGACGGAGGTGAACCATCTCGGCTTGGAATTGTGGTTGAACCCTGAATGGAATGTCGAGAACTTGAATTTCGTCGTAATCCACGAATCAGATGGTGGCGCCGTGCTCTCCGCCATGGCGCTTCCTGGGGAGAGGACGACAGCCGCGGGGGTGGTTGGAACAACAACACTCGTCATCGGCGTCCTCGTGCTCGGCGGCCTGCTACTCGCGGTGCCGGCGACCTTCTGGGCAAAAGTTGCGGAATCTAGGTCGGCTGATGCGGATGCATGTCAGCAAAACGCGGAATCGGAGGAATAACGTTAATCGGCGCCGAAACACAATCATTTGGTAAATCCCCCCGATAAACTGTTTCCGTACATGCATCAGACGCATGATTTCGGGGGCTTTATCAATAAGTAGTGCAATATAGTTACTGATGGACGGACAACACGGACACCCGGAACAGCCTGATGAGACGCTGCAACCGATTCGCGAGTGGCTCATTGAGTACTATGTGGAGCGGGGGCAGGAAGCGCCGATGCACTGCCTTACCATCCTTCGTGGAAGGAACACAGATGAAGTGCAAGGGAGACTATACGCGGAGTTGCGCGAAAATTTCCCAGCCGATGTGAAGTTGGAGGTTACCGTCACCAAGATGGTGCCAATCGACGGAGACACAGACGAGGGCCTGTTCAAGATTGACGGAGTATACCAGCCCTAGACATCCCAAGATCCGCCATCGTGTTGCTTTCGCAACAGGAAGAATGTGACGAATGATGCAACTGCCGCAATATGTGCCAAAGTGCAGAATGGGCAGATGATGGGGGCGTCATCATGCAGAAAGAGCTCAACAGAGACCAGCCACGCAACCGGAATCAGACCAGCACCTGAGAGGATGGTTCCAAAGTCGATCCAACGCCTATTCCAATCACTGTTTTCAAAGTCCATCAGCAATGAGAGGGCGATGAAAAAGAAGAGTGTGAAGGCTATTACTCCAACGAGTCCCCACTCCAATCCAATAATTGGCATCGTATTCCATTTATGGTCGCCAATCAGAGCACCGCAACCCGCCGAAGTACACGATTCAGTAGCACCGGTAGCAATCAGATCACTATGAATTATCATAGTCCAGGTCGAACCCATCAGGCCACCGAAGGTGAAGATGCAGAGGCCGAGCAGCATTCTGCGAGTATTCGACCACGCCGCGACCTTGCTCAGTCCAATCGTTCCTAGGAAATTAGAGCACTGCGGAACACAGGGTACAATCCCCGCCACCAGAACTGCTCCGATGACATACAGCATCGTGTCTACCATTCAAGCGCCTCCACTGTTGTCGCCAAATAAGTTGAACATTGCTGTGGGAAGATCCTCCACTCCCATGTGTTGCCCCATGTTCCAAACGACATGTCCACTCGGGTCGAGTATTACTGCGAATGGGGTTGAACTGACATCCCAGTCACCTCTCTCGCTGTTGCTCAAGTCCTCTAGGTAAACCCAAGGATGCGCATCACCGGGTCGAGTGTTGCAGTTCTCGTTACTGTTACAACCATCATAGTCACTCTTCTCCTGGAAGGCGGCGATTTCTGCCTTACTGCTGACCCAGCCGGGATTGCCGAGAGATATTGCGACCGTGACGAATTCTATTTTTGCATTGTAATAGTTGTACAAGTTACTCATCTCCTCACCTTCTGTCCAACAGTGGCCACAATCAGTATCAATGAATTGAATCAAGAAGTACTTGCCAGGAAGTCCTAGTTCCCAATCTCTGTCTATGTTGTCATACAGGACATAGTCCTCCGCCCAGTCTCCGCCAGGCGAGTGGGAGGGCGCAGTAATGTTAGGTGCGAACTTGCCTTCACTCGGGCCAATGTCCACTGGTGTGGAATTAACCACGAAAATAGCTATCATTACAGTTAATGCAGCCATTACGCCAAATGCACCATACAAGCGCGCGTCTCCATTCTCATCAATATCTAGCGCCCGCGCGCGTCGTGCTTTCCCAGAACTATTCATCCAATCCAATCTCCTTCATCAGTATCTGCGTGGTGTGTCGCACCGCGCCCTCAGAATCGTAACTAGCAACATAACCCACAGCGTTCATGCGACTAGGGTCGAGCATCGCCTTCGGGACATCACCAGCCCACCCGCGGTCGCCGCCGGTGTACTCGATGCTAACGCCACTCAGACCAGATTCTTCGACGACAATCTCTGCAATCCGTCGAACAGAGCAAGTGTCGTTGCTACCGAGGTTGTAGCAGTTGACCGCTTCGTCGGTCTTTGCCACGAGATGAATCATCGCCGCAGCACAATCGCGCACTTCCATGTACGACTTCTCCTGACGGCCGTTCCCCAATACCTCGAGCCTTCCGGGATCGGCCCGGAGTTTGTGGATGAAGTCGAAGATGACGCCGTGGGTCCCGCGTGCGCCTACGATGTTGGCGAAGCGGAAGAGCCACGCCTGCAGTCCAAAAGTCCCAACCCAAGATGTGATTAGTGCCTCAGAGCCCAATTTGGAAGCACCATAGAGCGAGATGGGGAATAGAGGACCGTAGTCTTCGGGAGTCGGCATGACTTCAGCCTCACCATAGACGACCGAGGAGGATGCGAAGGCGATTTTCTTGACGCCTGCGAGCCGCATTGCCTCAAGCACGTTGTAGGTTGCCACCGTACCCTGTTTGAGGTCAGTATCCGT
>CAUZJP010000018.1:0-10055 GCA_963580235.1 Candidatus Thalassarchaeaceae archaeon | reverse complement strand
GAATCCAAATCGGATTCTTGTGGGCGATCTCCGACAGCCATTTCGAGTTTGCCGAGCGGGAGTGGATGTGCTGTGGCAGTCGGAAGTTCGGGAGTAGGCAGAACTCGTCCTCACCTTGCAAATTAGAGGGATGAACATGGCTGTTGATGCGGTAGTGAGGGATGGAGTGCTCGGGATATCCGAACTCGACCATGGTGTTTGAGTAGAACTCCTGCTTGCCGCTCGGAGTTGGCCAACCTTCCTCCTCGTGCTTGCTATAGACCGATGCCTCAATCAAGAATGCGCCATGCTTGCGCATATAGTTAAGGGCTGTAAGACCTTCCTTTTCGGCCGCCTCTGGAAGCCCGGGAACATGTTCAAATGTAAACTGATAATACTCCTCAACGGTGATTTTCTCACCTTCTCGGTAAGGGCTGATGAAGTGCTCGCGAATTCCCATCGTGCCGTCGTCGATTCGCCATGAGAGTTCGATCCAGAACTCATCCTCCTCCCACACCTCGCCCGGGTTGACCTCGTGGGTGAACTCCACCTCCTTGCCCTCCCGCCGAGCATACTCTCTCAATACCGGTTGGCGGAATGCCACCCATTTTCCAGCTTGGGTCGCATAGGAATTGATGTCATGGCGCTCTGAAGCATGACCCATTGGTAGAACGTAGTCTGCCAAGAACGCGGTCTCGTTCCATGTTGGTGTCAAGGCTATGTGGCAGCCGATCGACTCCTCGTTCTGCAGCATCTCCATCCAAGAGAAGCCATCTGGATATGTCCAGACCGGATTGAAGACACGCGTGAAGTAGACGTCCATGGTGCCTCTGCCCTCCTTCACCATATGTGGAAGGATGTGGCTCATCTCAAAGTGAGCAAGCGTGTACTCAGGGGGAAAGTGCAACTCGTTCCAGCCGTCTGGGTCTGGCGGCTCATCGAACAGCGTCGGCTTGTACTTCGCCCATGAGTTCGGAGCTGTTCCTCCAACCGTTCCAACTGAGCCGGTCAAGACATTGAGGAAATGTAGAGTGCGGGAAACCTGCCAACCGCCAAGATTGCCAATCGCCGCCGCCCGCCATACATGCGTAGAGAGTGCAGAGCCCGCCTCGGCGACGATATCGCCGACCTCAATCACCTGTTCGATAGGAATCCGGCACTCCTCAGCGGCGAATTCGGGGGTATATTCGGCGTATTCCAACTTGAGCAGTTCGATGAACCTCTCGAAGGTGCGGGGTTCGTCGGGGTGGGCTGCCTCAAGCCACATCTCCCAGTTAACCCAGTTTTCGAGGAAGTCGCGGTCGTAGGTCCCCTTGTCGAGAATCATCTTCGCCCAACAGAGGAAGAGAGCGGTCTCGGAACCGGGCCAGGTAGGCACCCAGTGGTCGGCCATTGCGGCGGTGTTCGAGAGGCGAGGGTCGATGACAATCAGCTTGGCACCATCCATCATCCCCTCCAGAATCCTCTGCGCGTGAGGGTTGAAGTAATGGCCGGTTTCGAGATGTGAGGAGGTCAGCAGAATGACCTTCGCGTTGGCGTGGTCCGGCGATGGACGGTCGTGTTTGTGCCAAAGTGCGTAGCCTGTGCGAGCGCCTGACGAGCAGATGTTGGTGTGGCTGTTGTGACCGTCTACGCCCCACGCCTTCAGCACTCGATTTGTGTAGCCCTCGTGGCCCGGTCTTCCCACATGGTAGACCACGCGGTCCTTGGCTCCGGTCTTGAGGGAGGCACGGATCTTGGCGGAAATCTCGTCAAGTGCCTGCTCCCAAGTAATCTGTTCCCATTCACCTGCACCGCGTGGGCCCTTGCGTCGCATCGGGTGGAGAATTCGCTCCGTGTCCTGAATCTGGTTAATCGTCGCTGGACCCTTGGCGCAGGTGCGGCCACGGCTGCCCGGATGATCCGGGTTCCCCTCAAATTTCGAAACTTGGCCGGATTCCTTGTCGACATACGCCAATAATCCGCAGGCCGACTCGCAGTTGAAGCAGGTGGTGGGAACCAGCGAGTAGCGACGCTCTACTCGCTTCGGCCATGCGTTTGCGTCAAGTTCGATGTGGTCGTGCCAGTTCTCAATGTCGGGATAGGCGCGCAGTGGGCCTTCCGCTCCATGCGCCCATTCTCTGTCGGAAATCTTGGGAATGAGTCGAATAGACTCGGCAATCCGCTCGATGATTGATCTCTTGACTACCATCTTCTCACCTCACAACAGCGGCTCCATCTGTGCCGAGAACACACCCTTGTTGATGTGATGGAACAGCAATCCGAGAATTAGTGCACCTACAACATAGGTGACGATTGTCTGGCCTACGAGGAAGAGAAGAGTTGCGCTACCGATGACCATCGTCTCGACGAGGAACTTGATTGGCAGAGCTCGGTCATTTGCCCAAGACCTAGCCTTCGCCTGTTGGAACAGCCAGGCAGTATAGACGCCGGTGAGAGCGGCGAGTGGGATTCCAGCGTAGGCCAAGTAGGTCAATAGTTCACGATTCAAGTCGAGCAGCAACACAACGACACTCGCTGACAGCACCACGCTGAATCCTGCCAAGATATACGCTCCCTTGACCAACCACGAATCCCAGTTGGGGCGAAGCAGAACATAGAGGAATCTCTCTGGCCTGTCGAGGTCCTTGACGAGCAGCAGACCTGTGACGACGAGGAAGAAGAGCCCGATCGAGAGAACCATCCACCAGAGCGCGTCGGTCATTTCGAGATAGCCGGACAGCATCGCGAGCATAGCCATCATGTAGGTGCCAGCGGCGATCGCCTTCGTCCAGATGTAGGCTGACACCTCATATCCCCATAGGACCCCCTTGGAGGGCTGGTCGTAGACTCGCTTCGCCTTTGGCGACTGGACTGCCAACTTGGCAGCGACATCGCGGATGATGGCTTGGTCGCGCGGCGCAGCAGCCTTCGCCTTCTTCTCAAGAGCCAGTTGAACTATCATCGAATGGGTGTCAGCCTCTGCAGCCCGAGTCTCTGCGTACTTCGCAAAGTGCCCCACACCAAACTCCTGCTCGGTCCACATGCCGCCACCCGTAAACTCGGTCGCTGAAGGGTCCAGCATCTCCTCGCTGGTCTCGATGTAGAATACATTGGGGGTGGCCCCTGACTCCGGCTTTCTCACCGTGGTGTCGTGGGAAGCCACCAACATGGCAATCTTCGAGTTGGGGTCGTCTAGGTCACCCGAAATTATCGCCTCGGTCGGACAGACGATGACACAGGCCGGCTCGTAGGAGTTCTCGATACGGTGGGCGCAGTAGTTGCACTTGGCCGCAGTCCCCTTGTTCGGGTCGATGTAGAGTGCGTCGTAGGGGCAGGCCTGCATGCAGGACTTGCAGCCGATGCAGCGATCGTCGTCAAAGTCGACTATACCATCAGCTCGGATGAAGAGCGCGGTCGTCGGGCAGATTGTGGTGCACGGTGCGTCCTCGCAGTGGTTGCAGCGGTGAACGGTGAACTCCCTGCCCGAGTGGGGGTAGGTCCCGGTCTCAATGTACTTGACATGGGTTCGGTTGACCCCGATAGGCACATCGTGCTCCGACTTGCAGGCGACCGTGCAAGCGTGGCAACCGATGCAAGTCCGGTTGTCAATCACGAAGCCGTAGTTCGTCATCGATTCGCCCTAAAGGGCGAAGCGCCTGTCCACTCAATGAGGGTTCGGGTTACATCTTGAGCGTGGAGGGCCCACCTTCGACTATCGGTGGAAGCGGCTCTAATGGGCCGCGAAGTGCCGGTCCAGTTACCAGAGTACCGATGATGGCCTCTTGATTGTAGATGTTGTGAGCAAAGGCAATCCATGGCCGCCCGTCAACATCAATCACGACATCGATGAAGTCTCCAAAGCCGCCACACCTAACTGAGCCACAATCCTCTGTCTCATCGAGGTAGTCCTCCTTGGCGTTCACGGCAACAGTAGTGATGAGGGGATTCTCGGCGTAAGCATCGGTGATGAAGCCCATGTAGCCGGACCACTCAGAGTGGTTGGACTCGCCGATGTAGCCGAACACGACTCGACCGTCAGCGCCGCCGGCAATGGTCGGGAATCCGGTGTAGTTCACACCGGGAGGCGCAACCATCAGCGACTCGCTCCAACTCTCACCCTGGTCGGATGAGAAGGCGTAGTAGGGCAGGTTGTCTGTGGCAATCCAGAAGGCGTGAACATTGCTCGCTTCATCAGTGCCGATAGCGACCTCGTGCCCGCGTGACTGATGAGCGGTTGAGATGGTGTGCTCGCTCCAAGTGCGACCCCCATCGGTTGAGCGGTATGCGGCAGGACCGTCGCATGAAGGATTTCCCCGGTACATTGAACCATCTTCTGCACCTATCAAATGGCCGTGTAGCCCATGGCATTGAACCACCCCATTTGGCCATCCTGGAACCTGGCCTTCCCAGGTATGGCCTCCATCGAGTGAGGTGTCACAAAACGCACCGATAGGGCCTTGGGCTCCGGTGTTGATGCAGAAGATGTAGATGGTCTCATGGAGCAGAGCGCCAACAAAATCAGGTCCGGGCGGGACGGAGGCGACTGACTGGTGGTCTTGGGGTGTGTAAACTCCGGATGCGGGGAATGGAGGGCTCCATGAATTCCCTTCATCATCTGAGTACTCGACGAACATCGTCGCTAGTGCATGCATGTCGAACTTGAAGATTCGATCCGTCCACGGGTCGACATACACATAGGGGTCGTTTGAATTGAGGACCTGCCCTGAAATCAAACCCGGATAAGGTCCGACATCTTCCCAAGTCTGGCCCTGGTCCTGGCTCCTAATGATGTGAGTCCCAGTCCCCAATCCGTTCCAGTTGGTGAACACTATGGTCCCTGATGAGGTGACGCCAATCGTGGGCTCGAAAGTGTCGAATCCGGTACCATAGTAAGTACCTAATGACCATATTGGAGTCATGTTCGCTGAGAGGTTCAATTCACTAGGCGATAGGTCGAGGGCGTTGGTCCAATTGCTGAAGTGATAGACCGTCGTATTGGCAATCGGTTGCTCGAAGTCAAAAGGAGACGGTTCGACGAGAGGAGGTGGCTCATCCTTGCCGAAACAACCTGACAGGCTTGGTGCGAGCAGGGCAAACAGCATCGCTAGTGCGAACAACTCGCGCCTACGCATGAGTCCGCCCAAGGCGGCCCTCACTTCAACATTCACTCATCGGTGTTGTCGGATAGTGTTCCGAGATACTCAGGGAGGTCGACTCCTGCGTTAGCAGCGACATCGTGTAGCGGTGGCAGGCTCTTGACGAGACTGCTGATGAAGTTCGAGGTCGAACTGCCGTCACCGTCGCCACCGCCAGAGTCCCAGACTGTGATGTTGTCAATCTTGAGGTTCTTGATCGCCTCGACCTGAGCCTCGACCATCGTCTCAATCTTCTCAACCATCAGAAGTGTGGCGGCCGCCTTGGCGTCCCCACCAGCGCTGGCAACTAGCTTGGCATAACCGATCGCTTTGCCTTCGAGTACTTTCTGCTGACCTTCTGCTTCGGCTTCGTAGCGGGCGAGAGTGGCGTCAGCCTGACCTTTGGCAATTCTGCGCAGTCGCTGTGCTTCAGCCTCTGCGGCGATTTCAATCTGCGTCTTCTGAATCTCTTCGCGGACGATGTCTTCTGCCTTCAGGCGCTCTTGCTCCATCAGGTATTGCGCCTTTTGAATCTCCATCTCTGCGATTTTTTGAGCGACCTCTGAACGGCGTGAGGCTTCTGCCTCCTTCTCAGCGAGGGTAGCGTTGTAGTCAGCGATGCTGGCGCGAGATATGTTCTCACCCTCAACTGCAATCGATTCCTGTTGTTGGACGAAAACACGCTCGTCTCTCTCAGCGGATTTCTTACCCTTCTCGGACTGGGCCTCGTTTTCAGCGACTTTAATCTCACGCTCTCGGTCAGCGGCTGCCTTGCCGATTTCACCGTCTCGAAGCGCCGCGGCGACATCGACCTTAGCGGCGTTCACTGCAGTTGCAGCCGCCTTCTTGCCGATGCTCTCGATGTATTCGGATTCGTCGTGAATGTCTGTCACGTTCACGTTGATGAGGAATAGACCGACCTTGTTCAGTTCGTGGTCGACATTTGTGCGAATCGCCTCAAGGAACAACTCACGGTCCTGGTTGATTTGCTCGATTGTCAGCGTTGCGACGGTCAGACGAAGTTGACCGAAGATAATCTCCTTCGCCATCTCTTCAATCTGCGCTGGATTCTGATGTAGCAGCCTCTCAGCAGCACTCAGCATGATGCTCTTGTCGATGCTGATTCCGATGGTGAAAGTCGATGGAACATTGATGCGAATGTTCTGTAGTGACAGCGCATTCGTCAGATTGATGTTGATCGTCATCGGCTTCAAGTCAAGGAAGGCGTAGTTCTGCACAAGTGGCCATATCAGCGCGCCACCACCATGCAGCATCTTCGCAGTTCTGCCCTTCATCCCGGGACCTGAACCATAGATGACGAGAATCTTGTCTGATGGGCAGCGCTTGTACCTGCTCGCCAAGAAAATCAACATCAACACCATCATGACGACGAACGCCAATACGGGCCAAACCAACACTGCACCACTTGCCATTTCTATTCCTCCTCTTCTCTTACCGTTCCAGAGTCAATTGCCTTCACTTGCAAAGTTTCACCGACCACACCGACGACTTCGATGAAAGTGCCTGAATTCAAGGTCACCCCGTCGATGGAAACCGCCTGCTTGTTCTGCATCTTCTCCTGGAATGTAACCTGTACCTCGCCGAGACCGGAACCCTGAATCCGTGCGTACACGGTCCCGGTCGCACCAACCGCGTTGTTGATGTCTATGTTGCCACTGGTTTCCAGCTTGTGGAACCCTTCGAACATCTTGCTCACTATCCAAAGCGAACCTGCCCCCGCTACCAAGCCGCCTAGAGCGGCCAACTGGTCATCGGTGCCCGAGTTTAGCAGGGCGTAGCCAACCAGCCCGAACATCATGAAAAAGGCAAGAATCCCTTGGAAGGTCAGCGACTTGAAAGAGAGGTCGGAATCACCGAAATCAACATCGAAGAGTCCGTGCGCGATGTCGCCAACTGCGCCTCCAATCATAACGAGCAGGAACCAGACTAGAAACAGAATGCCTCCAACCATTGCTGAGAGCAGGAACACCAGTTCCAAGCCCGAAACATCAGCAAATCCAAGTAATTCAAACAGGTCAACCATGTGCTTCGGTCTGCCTACTATGGCGCACCGCCTTGAATGCTTTGCCGACGGAACTTCGGCCCTGCCCTCACTGCGGCCTGTTCAAACGCAGAAATTGAGGTGGATACCTCACATAGAGAGGGGCTATTTTTCATCCGATGAGAGGGCGGCTTCGACCCGATTGAAGGCATACTTCTGCTCTGCTCTGAAGAGGGGGCCAATTGAGAGACCCGAGACAATGAGGGCAAGCCATGTAGGGGCGCCCAAGTAGGTGGATAGGAAGTAGACGGCGGCGATGCCGAACATGAAGAAGAGGCGTCGATAGATCTGGTAGTATCCACCGAGGATGTCATCGACTGGCACATACGGCCTTGTCTTACTGCGCTGCGCCATCGCAACTGCCTCAAACCAATAGTCCGCCAATCACCAGAAACACGAACCAACCACCGACGGCCCACTTAATCCACCCATTGCCGCTGCCTTTGGTCGGATGGTACTCTGCTAAGTCTCCCTCTTCGTTTCTATAGGTAATTGATTTCTCACTTTGATTGTAATTCCCGTCGAATCTATCGAACTCGTCGGAACGGATTCGGACGATGAGGAAATAAATGGCAGGGATGAGGGATGCGAAGCCGGAGCCCTGTAGCAAGACCTGCAGAAATTGGTAGGTCGGGTCGAAGATGACACCGAGGTAAATCTGTGCAAAGGCCATCAGGAACCAAAACAGAGAGGCTTGCCCACGGTCGCCCATCAATTGCCTCACAATCGGGCTCACTCTTGAGGATGCGCCCTGCTAGGCCTGAAAACAGCACCTAGCGGAATTTGACGGGTTTTGCGGGGAATATCGCCCAGGTCCCGGTCGCAGTCGCATAGACGACTCCGGATTGGTCGGTCACCTCTCCTGCCAAATGGGCCACACCCTTCCCACGACGGACGATTCTGCCTCTCGCAGTGAGTGCGGTACCAATCTGGCCCGCCTCGAGAAAGGAGACGCTAAGTTGGGCGGTGGCACACCACTCCTCCTTGCGGAGTGTGGAAACCAGAGCGCCGCCAAGTGCAGTGTCCAACAACGCTGAGAAGAGCGCCCCGTGGGCGACGCCGCCCTTGTTGGTGTGCTCAGATGAGATGGTAGCATGCGTAGCGAAATTGCCGGGAGTCATCTCTCCATAGGTGATTGCGAGGGCTTTGCATACCCCCGATTCGGGAGGCTTTTCTGAGAAGTGGGTGTCGGTCACGCTTCGGCCGAGTAGGTTCTCACATAGGGTTATTGCGCCAAACCCACATCGCTTGGACTGCGATCACCTACAAGCCGCTCGTCGAAGCCGTGGTTCAGTGAGACCTTCGCTGCCGGAGCGCCTCGAGGGCGATGACGGCAGTTGCAACCTGCAGGTTGTAGGAAGGAACGAACCCCGCCATCGGCAATCTCACCAGTTGGTCGCACTGCTCAAGCACCTCCGGCGGGATTCCGTCGTGCTCGCCACCGATGATGCAGAGGCAGTCGCCGGTCAGCTCCGCATCCCACGGCTCGACCGCTCCGATGTCCTCCACTCCGATGATTGAGAATCCGGCCGCCTTAGCCTCGGCGATCACCTCGTTTGCGTCGAGCCAGAGTGTCGGTAGGAATCGGTGGGCGCGCATTGAGGCGCGCAGCGCCGTTCGGCGCTCGACATGATTGACATCGGTGTCGATGATGATGGCGCTGGCACCGCTGACCTCGGCGGTACGAATCGAGAAGCCGATGTTGACTGCGTACCTGACGCCGATGAGAAGCCAGACAATGCCGCCACTAGCGCACACCTCCTGCAGGGTGCCGTCAGGTTGCCGTCCGACGAGCGCGAGGACATCGGGTGCCTCGGAGCCGGGTGAGGTGCCTACAGCCATCCTCCAGAGGTCGTTCAGAGTGCCTTCTTCATGCGGGATCCCCAGTAGTGATGCCCGCTTGAGAATGGCGGATAGTTCGGGAGACTGTGCTTGTTGCTTAGAGAGGATGAGCGTCACCGGCTCACCACCCTCTTCCATCTCATCGAGTGCTGCTGACACCGCCTCGATTCCTGTTCTCTGCAGAGTCAAAGTATCACCTCAGATAACGCCTACGACCTTCACCATGATTCGCTTGCGACGCCGGCCATCGAACTCAGCGTAGTGAATCTGCTCCCAATTGCCGAGGTTCAGCCGCCCGTCCGTCACAGCCATGGTGACCTGGTGTCCGAGTAGTTGTCTTTTCAAGTGTGCATCCCCGTTGTCCTCGCCGGTGCGGTGGTGGCGGTACTCTGGGCCCTCTACCCCCTCTACCCCGTATGCCGGAGCCACTTTTTCGAGCCAGTCCATGATGTCGGCGTGGAGTCCGTACTCAAGGTCGTTGACATAGACAGAGGCTGTGATGTGCATCGGGTTGACCAACACTAGACCATCTCGTATGCCGCTTTCACGCAGGATACTCTCGACTCGCTCGGTGATGCAGATGATTGCATACCTCTCATCCGTCTCCATCCAAATCATGTCTGTGTAGGTCGCTGCTTCACCAGTTACAAGTTCGCCCATGCTGTCCGCGGGGGCTTGTCACCTATTGGATTGATGCTGAGTCAGACTGCAAGACAGAGAAGCAATCACTCGTCATCATTCGAAGAGGATGCCCCTAGTTCTTCCGCTTTCTTTACGTAATACGCCTTCTTCAAATCGAGGTATTGATCCATGTCACGATGGTAGGCCAACTTCTCCTTGGCATATACTTCCCCGGCACGAGCCTCCTTGTCGAATCTAACAACTGCGATTGTGCAAATTCCACAAAAAATGTACAAGGGCAATAGTAAGGTCATTCCATGGGAATCCAAATCCCCGGTGTAACTGAACCTCTCGACAGTGATTCCGAGCGCCATGACGACATGCATGCCAATAGTGAATGGCCAAATGAAGAGGGTTATTGTCAAGAACAGTAG
>CAUZJP010000017.1:0-10191 GCA_963580235.1 Candidatus Thalassarchaeaceae archaeon | reverse complement strand
AATCCAACTCCGAATCTGAGGAAGCAGCGGCAGAGGATGATGAAGTCGGCTATGACGACCTTGACGACTTGGACATCCCGGAGCCGGTCTTGGAGTAGTCAGAGACCACTTACAACTGCGATTACTCGCATGCGACCGTCGAGACCATCCGAATGTCTCGCGCCCAAGATAACCTGCGCATCAGGGTGAAGTCCGCGGGTGAAGGCTTCCGAGACCTGCTGCATCTGAGCGACGGTCATGTGTTTACCTCCCTCAAGTTGGAGCAGACAACCTGTTGCGCCACCGACCTCGAGTGAGGCGAGGGGGGCAGCCAACGCTGAGAGGAACAGAGCATCGGGGTCGTTGGGGTCGCCCTCGGCGACAATCATCGTCGCCGAGCCGCTGATGCGAACCACATTTCGCAAATCCATCAAATCGAGATTGATCAGACCGACCTGCCCGAGGGTGAGGATGAGCCCTTGGACCAACTCCTCGATGTAGGATGGTTGAGTTTTCCAGTCTACCCCTCTGGCCCGTGCCTGCCAGGCGAGGCGGTCGAGAGAGAGATGAACACAGACGTCGGATTCATCTTCCAATCTTCCAATCGCCTCGAGGGATATCTCGTTTCGGACAGGCTGGTCCTCAAACGGAAGCGCCGAGATGGTGAGAACCAGCGCGCCCTTCCTCCGAGCCTGTGCCGCAAGAGCGGGAGCAGCACCCGAACCGGCCCCCCCTCCAAGGGCGGTGAGGAGGACCAGAAGTTCCACCGGCTCGAGGATTGTCTGCATGATTGCAGTTGAACGACGGTACTGCGCCTCAGCCAACTGTGGTAATGCAGCGCACCCTTCTATAGAATTATCACCGAGAGGTAGACAGTGTGCGTGACGGGCATCTTCGAATGAGCGCTCATCAGCATCGACCAACAACAGATCGGCGTGTTCAGAACACTTCTCATGGGCTCTTCGGGCCCACAGGCAACCAAGGCCACCAACGCCCGCAACCAAGAGACTCCCGTCGTGCACGGAGGGTCTTCGGACTGCCAGTCCGTTGAACTTTCTCTTTGGTTGATGAGGAATACTTCACACAAGATTTACTGGAATTGGGCCGAACACCGACCAACGATTTCCAATCGTAGCCACTGGTAAGTTGGCAGTCTGACAAATTGTCAAACCGGCTCAATCGTAACTGGCGTAGCGTTCGTATCGGCGTCGTTCATCCCGTGCCCAGGCGTTGTCCGGCTCAAGTTCGAGGACCTTGGCGTAATACTCGACAGCCCTTTCAAACTCAGAGAGATACTTTCCGTAGAGGTGACCGAGGTTGCTCAGTACGGGTATGCAGTTTTCATCCTCTTTGAGCATTGCAAGGAGGACCTCCTCGGCGCCGCTCAAATCGTGCATTTCCATCTTCGTCTCTGCATCGTCAAGAGAGGTGAGTTGCTCATCACTCAGAGAATAGACATTTCTCCAACCTCGCTCCGCCATCAACGCTCCCTGCCGACTCCAACTTATGACCCCTTTTGAGGCCTGTCCCTCACCCGCGCGCACACCTGCACACGAGGGTATGAATCGCAGCACCCATGTCGGATTGCGGTAAACGGGATACTGCGCCGCTATACCCACGGGGCAAACAGCAAACGATTATTAGACCCACGCAAGTCGGCCAATTCACCTTAGGTTGGGTCTAATATGAGGGGTCTGACTAACAGCCTGAGGCCAGCCGTCATCCTGCTGCTCGTAGGTTTGCTTTTGGGAAGTGGCTCATTCGCCGAATCGAGGGGAATCACCGGTGACAAGGCGGAGGGTGATAGGGATGTTGCGAAGACGGGGTGTACCTGCCATTCCGACAATATAATCGCCCCAACTGACTCCATGACGCTAATCATCGAGGGCGTGCCATTCGGTTGGTCTGATGGCGAGAGTTACGAACTTACGATCCAACTCATCGGTGGCCCCGAAATGGACACCAGTTCCAATACAGGTGGCTTCTCGATGAGGGTCACTTCCGGTGTGCTCAGCGCTGGCAGCGGCTTTGAAGGCAAGGTGAAGAATGATGGTTCCGAACAGACACTCACCCACACCGCGGCAGGAGCGCAGACCGAGGACAGAACCTGGCATGTCGTCTGGACCGCACCAGCTGCTGGAAGTGGTGAAGTGACAATTTGGCTGGCCGGCAACTCAGTCGACGGTAACGGCGCCGCGATGGCGCCTGATTCATACAATCGCCTCTCATTCCCGCTTCCTGAGGGAGGAGATTCCGGCAACACCCGGACCTTCTTCGCTAACGATGGAAAAGTTCAGGCGCCCGCCGCTGAAGCGGGGCACACCGACCTGCACAGCATGGGCGCCCCGTTCCGAGCTCACTGGCTCGGTCTGCTCGGCTTCGCCTCTGTCATCTCGGTAATCATCTTCTGCGGCTTGTTCCTTCGCTACGGATTCAGCCACCACTATGTAGGGCGCAGCAATCTGCTGCACCTGCGCATCAAGCATTTGAGGAGAGGTGACCAACTGTGAGCCCTGACCAGAAGTTAGAGCAGTGGCGCGAAGCCTCTCCACCTACCTCAGCGAAAAGGAGGTGGGTGAATGAAGTCTGACGCCGTGACCACTCTGCTTGAGCAGGTCGCTCGAGGAGAAGTCTCTGTAGATGACGCTCGCACCGCCTTGGAGGGTGTCGAACTAGACGAGGCGACCTATGAGTCGGCCATCGACCATGGTGTATTCAACCAAGTCGAACCAGGTACCGTCGTACGAGCCAGCCTCTCACCGGGTGGCACTTCGGCGCTCGTCATCCTCTTCTTCATCTGGGGATTCGGTTGGACTCTCTACTGGTCCGGCTCGCTCAGTTACGGCCTGTTTGCGGGCTGGGATCAACAGCAACTCTCCTATCACATGGGGATGATAATGGTCACTCTGATGATGATGGGCATGGTCTACCTGAAGTTCGTCATGCCGGACCTAGTCATCGTCAAGCACCGCCGAAACAAGTACATCGGCACAAAGGATCCGGACAGTTGGTACGATTACGAGGTGTAGAGAAATGGCTAGACAATTCCGACTCCGCCCCTCTCCGACCGAAGGTGATGGAGCGGAACCCGGTGAAAATTACAATCTCGACCGGCGCCGTTTCATGCGCTACTCGTTCAACTCAGCAGCCGGCATCATCACGATGGCTTCCTTTGGCTCCATCGGCTTCGCATCCCTTCTGATGGGCGCCACAGACTCGGCCGGCGCAGGCAACTCGATTCTCTACTGGGTCCCGAAGGGACAGGAAGACACCGTTTGGTTTGGTGCTGACCACCTAGGGGCGATGACCAAGTCAGCGTTTGAGGCGCAGGCGGCTAAGAGCGATACCGGGATGGCCGGAGCACAGGGCGTATGGGGAGGCCTGCC
The DNA here is from genome assembly GCA_963580235.1 of Candidatus Thalassarchaeaceae archaeon. Taxonomy (GTDB): domain Archaea; phylum Thermoplasmatota; class Poseidoniia; order Poseidoniales; family Thalassarchaeaceae; genus MGIIb-Q1. The sequence goes on along the minus strand of CAUZJP010000017.1, from coordinate 6,826 downwards.
GGTGAATGTCGTCTATGTGCCCCACGAGGAGAACAAGGATTCACCTCCGACCGAGGGTAAGCCACGATTCCAGTTCATGGATGGTGCTGACCAGACCGGTGCAGTAATCGGCTTTGGTGGCGAGATCGAGGAGATGGCGCAGTGGTCCACCTTGAAGATCCATGACAACATCATCATCATCTTCTCACGCTGCCCTCACCTCTGCTGCATCCCCGGCTGGCAGTTGGTAGCCAACGACTTCACAGCTGACAACTGGCTGCCCGGCGGATTGGATTCGGGTGGTAACAAACTGTTCTGCATCTGCCACTCGAGCAGGTACGACCCCACTGTCATTGAGAAGAACACGAACCGAAACAGAAGGAGCGGCACCGTATTCGATTACTTCGGAGTGAAGAGAACCGGGGGACCTGCGCCTGTCGGAATGCCTCTGGTTCCATTTGCGGTCAATAACGACGTCCTCGAGGTAATCGACTTTGAGGCAGAGGGAATCGTCGAGATGATGGATTGGTACACTTTTTGCAATTGAGGAGATGAGAGACATGAGAATGAATGAAAACCTCACGACGCTCGGCCTCCAGCCGATTCCAATTGGGGGTGTCGCCTGATGCTCCTACAATTCTGGTTCCTCTGGCTCTTCATCGTGCTGATTGTGGTCATCGTCGCCTTCACGCTCCGCAAGGAGAACGAAGAGATTCCGCGCAAGGAGATCCTGCGAGCGGTCGAGTCCTCGGGAAGCATGGGGATTGCGGAGAAGTTGTTCCTGTGGACCTTCTCCTGGCTCGACACTCGTTTCCGAATTCAGGACTACTGGGGGATGAGCCGCGACGCCTACCACAGCATGCACCGTCAGATGCCGCTGACACACGCCGAGAAGTACAAGTTGCGCATCATCTGGTACTGGTATCCACTCTACTGCCTCGGCGGAATCTCATTTCTCGCCTTCATTCTACTCATCATAACGGGAACCGTCCTTGGCATCTACTATGTCCCTGGCGGAGACGGAGACCCAAGCCCTGCCTACGGCAGCATGCAGTTCATCATGCTCGAACTGCCGTTCGGCTACATCATGAGAAGTCTGCACCATTGGGGGACTCACTTCATGGTTGCATCCGTCTTTTTGCACATGTGCCGCGTCTACTTCACTGGCGCATACCGCAACCCACGAGAGTTGAACTGGCTCATCGGGGTCGGCCTGATGTTCTTCACCATCTTCTTCGGATACTCGGGTTATCTGTTGCCGTGGGACGCATTGGCGTTCGGTGCCGCCACGATTGGAATCAACATGGCGAATTCGACTCCACTGATTGGAGGCTGGGTGGCGACGCTCATGTTCGGAGGCACCAGCCTCTCTGGAGCGACGGTCACTCGGATGTACTTCCTGCATGTCTTCATTCTGCCAGTGATAGTGACTACTCTAATCATAATCCATCTGTTCATCGTATGGGTTCAGGGAATTGCGGAGCCGCACTGATAGGGGGGTGAGAAATATGGGGATGATTGACAACTTCGGCAGAATTGCGGATGTCTACATCAGTGAGAAGGAGAAACTACGCGACGCTGCAGAGGAGCGCCGCAGAGTGTTCACCGGCCACCCCTTCTGGCCGCACGAGGTTCTTCGAGACACCATCATACTCGGCGCTATGTTTGCTGTTCTCTCGTTCTACTCCTGGCTGATTCCGCCTCCCTTGCACGCCTCCGCCGACCCGTTCGCACAGGCCGGCTTCGTCTTCCCTGACTGGTATGTGCTATTCTCCTACGGCTACCTCCGCTGGGGTGAGTACCTACCACAGTTCGACATACCGCTCCCCTCCATCATCGGCAACTTCTTCGGCAGCCCCGTGATATCTTGGAATGCCGGTTGGTGGGGCTCCTTCCTAACCGGAATACCGGTTGGTATCCTTGCCCTTCCACCCTTCTTGGGGGGCCGTGCCAAGAGGGGGGTGGAGGATCCTTGGTTCGCCGCCGCGGGTGTGGTATACCTCGCCCACGTCTGGTTCATCAGCGTCTACTCGATCAACATCTTTCTCGAGTTGTATGCAAAGAACCGGAGCGATTTCTGCCAACTGAATTCTCATGGTGGGTTGAATTGCGGTGTTCGGGCGCCGTGGCTCACTGAAGTTTTCAACGCCATACCTTGGTTGCTGACAGGCTTGCTCGTCTGGATTGTACTCTATTTCGGAATAAGATGGTACATGGTCAAGTCTGCTGGAGCGCGGACAACTCCCGCCATGGGCAAGCAGGTGGCGCTTGGTGCATTGGTAATCGCGGTGCTTCTCTCAGCGGTCTCATGGCCGATCTATGATGGTGGCTTTTGGGACATTGGTGGATTCGGAGCGATGGATGACATCGAGGACCTTGAGACTCTTCGCAATCAGCCGTCAGACACTCTGCTGGCGCTTGACGAAGGACACTACTGGGAGTCGATGGAAGATAACTGCCTCTCCTACGGAGCCAGTTCAGGTAACGCCGAATGGCAGAATGACATGTTCGACGGAGTCGATGCTGAGAGTCGGGCGAGTTACTGCCTCTTACCGGCAATGCAATGGCTCAATTGGGGAATATATCAGCCGGTGCAATTCGAATTGGTTGACTACAGCGATGCCAACAATCATCAGCAACTGCAGACCACTGATGGAGTGGTTGTCGGCGGTGTGAACATCGTTGAAGACGCTGTCAACTTCAACGGCAGTAACCAGATCTCGCAGTCGTACGCGCTGAGCGTAGAGGACTTGGGACTTGACGAGGTGACCCTCGACATCAGTTGCACATTCCGCACCAGTACACGCAAGGCAGGAACACACGCAATCGCTGCGAATGTCGTCGATTCGACGAACACCGTAGTGGCCTCGATTGGAGGTGACGCAGAAGATGGACTGACCTGCACACCCAAGACCTTCAAGGTCGCTCCGGGTGAGTACACGGTCAACTACCAGTTGGACTCGACCTTCGACACCGAAGAGAATGCGAGTGTCACCGTTGACTCAAGACTCTTCGTCATGGCATTCCAACCACTGCTCTTCAACCCAGAGACCGGAATGGTGCTCGACCGGACCAACGCGACAGAACTTGCATTCTATGGATTAACCGGAGATGGCGCCCTATCTGCGCTCTCTGAGGAGAACCCGACCTATCACAAGAATCCGAAGAGCCTCGATGCGAAGTTGACTTACTCTCTGTTCATCCCACCGCTTGGATGCGGTGCAATAGTATTCGTTGTGATGAGAGGCATGGCTCGTGGCTACGAGTACGAGATGAACAAGTGCTACGGCTGTGACCTCTGTGATGACGCCTGCCCGGTTCGAATGTTCAATGCGGGTGACAAACTGAACATCATCTACAACACTTGGAACAATGAAGACGACGGAGTGCCGATGTACTCCTGTCTGACCTGTACGGCCTGCACCAACGCCTGCCCTCAACTCGTTGACTATGACTCATATGTCGACATCCGCCGAAACCTCGTGGTAGGGGGTCCTCCCACCGCCAACATCCCGCACACCGTTCTCCAAGCAGTATTGGCAGCAGAAGCTGAAGAGGAGTCGGATGAGCTGTTCATCGCAATCGATGACTATCCGATCGACTCCACGGTCGGATACTACCCCGGCTGCGTAGACTATCTCGACCAGGAGATGGTCTTCAGCCACGTCAACGAGGGTACGATGAACCTCGGTGACACAACCACGGCCGCCTTCACCCTGTTCGAGGAGATGGGAGAGGATGTCACCTACCTTGGGCGAGACTTCCTCAAGTGCTGTGGGCACGACCAGAAGTGGCAGGGGATGGAGGAGGTCTTCGAGAAGTTGAAGGCGTACAACAAGCAGAAACTGGAGGCGAGCGGAATCGAAACTCTCGTCAGCAGTTGCGCAGAGTGCTTCCGCACCTTTGCGATGGACTACGACCTTGAAGGAATCAAGGTCATGCACACCACGGAGTATCTCATCGAGAACGGCTTTGACATGGACCTTGCAGTCGACGACGAGATGACCGTCACCTTCCACGACCCCTGTCGCCTCGGTCGCCAGATGAACATCTACGATGGGCCCAGAGACCTGATTGAAGGGGTCGAGGGCGTGAACCTCGTCGAGATGGAGCACACCAAGGAGGATGCGATGTGCTGCGGCGTCTCGAGCATGATGTCATGCAACGAAGATAGTCGCACCATCCGAGTTCAGCGCTTTGAGGAAGTCAGGGCGACGGGAGCTGAGGTGATGCTCACCTCCTGCCCGAAGTGCGTCACCCACTTTGAGTGCCTCAAGTTCGAGGGAGACCCGAGGCATGACTTTGAGATTCTCGATGTGGTCTCATTCCTCGCTCGCCAAGTTGAGGCGAAGAGAGAGCAGCCTAGCAATGTGTCCGAGGTTTGGCAACAACCGACAACGGATGAGGTTGAGGCGTGAAAGCACGACTTGATATCCAAGATGCCCGAAGGTGGCTCGCATGACTACGATGGATGAGTTGCGAGCCCGTCGAAATGCAGAGGCCGCACGCATCAGATTGAGTCTTAACAAGATGCACACCAAGGCAGCCGAGGAGGTCCGAGGAGGCGACAGCGTGGTCGCCTTCGTGAACGAGGACCAGTGCATCGGTTGTGACCAGTGCCTCATCGTCTGTGACGACGACGCCATCGAACTCTATGACAAGCCGTTGAGAAGCCCGATTCTCGACATCGAAGTCAACAAGAAGGCAAAGATTCTGCGCGATGAATGCACCGGATGCAGGCTCTGCGTGTTGGCCTGCCCGACAGACGCAATCGTGATGATTGACAGGTGATGTGATGGCGAAGGATAAGCAGCCGGCCAAACCCGAGGAAGAGGGCGGCGCCAGCCAATCGGAGAGGGAAAAAGACCCGGTTCGGTTTGGTGCGGAGTTTGGGCCCTACCGGTCACAGCAGAGCACTGGGGTCTCACTTTCGACCTTCAAGACCCTCGTCTGGGTCTCCAATATCGGTGGCCTCCTATTGGTGGTCTTCGCCCTTGAGATGATGGTGGTCCAACAGCGATTCTACTGGGGATTGGCAGCGGCGATTGCCGGGATTGCGATTGCGCTGTTCCCATCGAATTACGAAATCCTCGGTATGGAGCCGCTCGATGATACAAGTGATGATTCGCCAAGTGACCTCGCCGAAGAGGTCAAGGACTCGGAATCCTGAACACCCAGTGTGGTGGAATTGGGCTCTCGAGCTGTCGACACTCCTCTCGGAAGAGTTGTGATCGAAGCGAGTCGTGAGGGGCTTACACGGATTCAGTACAGCGATGAGAGAGTGAATGACAGTGCCGTCGGTCGCGCTCATCTCGATGCCGGCGAAGCGTGGCTGACCGGCTACTTTGAAGGCAGCCCGAGCAGCGAGCCGGAACTTGACTTGAGCCAATTGACACGCTTCCGGGTTGAGGTCTCTCGGGCGCTTATTCAGGGCGCTCGCTTTGGAGAGGTCGTCTCGTACGGCGAATTGGCGCTTGCTGCAAGCAGTCCGGGGGCTAGTCGTGCAGTTGGCAGCGCGATGGCTGACAATCCATGGACTCTACTGGTGCCCTGCCATCGAGTGGTGCGATCGGATGGCGTCATTGGGAATTACTCTGCACTCGATGGAGGTGCTACGAAGCGTTGGCTACTCTCACACGAAGGCCAGAAATTCGATTCGCTCAGCCGACTTGTCCGCTGAGTTCGGCCAATTCGGCACCCATAGCCAACATCGCCAACTCTGCGGTGAGGGCGTGCCAGGTGTCTGCTAAGTCGATGATGTCGTCGCCACCCGCGCTGGTAATCTCCTCAGGCGATATGAAGCGAGTTGAAGGAGTGTTTAAATTGGCATTGACTCCTTTTTTGTCATTCGCTCTATAGAAGGCAGAACAGCCGTGACCACCCGCCCCGTAGAAGCAGGGCTCGATTACAGAGTCGGCCAGCTTGAGGGCGGTTGGAACTCCCTCTTGCAGAAGGAAGTCAACAGCATCTCGCCCTCCCTTGCCGTAGGTGAGTCGGTTCACCTTGCGCTTCGAGAGGTTCAGTAACTCATCCCCGCTGTGAATCTCGATGATGCCTAGGCCATATGTCCCAGAGTCATTCTTGACGAACAACACCGGCTCCCCTTCGACACCATGTTCTGCATACTTCCCACTCAGAAACTCGAGACAGCTGTCGACCTGTGCGGCCAACTCAATCTTGCAGACATCCTTCTCCAGACACTTGTCCTCGCTGACGAACCAGTGGGTACCGAGCAACCACGGGTCAATGCCGATAATCTCAGCCGCCTTGTCGATGAACGGTTGAGCGTGTCTGAAATGGCTGGACTTCCGCCTTTGGAACCAGCCCATCTCCTGTGATGGCGCAACAGGAACATCACCTATGCCTTCAAGAGGGCCATCACTCAAGTCGTGATTCAGAATCAACAGGTCTGGAGTTTCACCGCCGCCAGCGCCCATCCCGACAGAGGATATCAACAGGTTGCCGTCAGCAGTCGTCTCACTCAACTCCAGATTTCCAGTCAGCCCCTCCACCTCGGGAAGACCGCTGAGTTTGGGGGAGCCAACCGTGACTCTGAAGCCACCACTGGAGAGCATTTGTCTTAGCACAAGCAGATTCTCGACATACCCCTTGTTTCGGGTGTGTGATTCCGGCCAGATGTGCAACCACTCTACATTCGGATGCTCGGATAAAATCCATGAGAGAAGGTGTTCGGAGAGGTGAATCCGCTGATTATCAGAAATGTTGTTGAATCCAGCGGGGTAGGCGTTCGCATCAACTGCAGCAACTTTCCATCCCGCGTCGCGGATGTCGACAGAGGCGTAGAATGGCATCGGCAGACGGGCTCGCTCCTCTGCGAACCAACTGC
>CAUZJP010000016.1:0-10348 GCA_963580235.1 Candidatus Thalassarchaeaceae archaeon | reverse complement strand
GAGCACCTGAGGGCCTTTCTCAAGGGAAAGTGGTTGGTCACCGTCCGCCACGCCCATATGCCGGGGATCAATGAGTTCCGCAAGCGATTCCATACCTCCAAAGTGAAGCGCCTTGCCAAGATTGGCAGCGAATATCTGCTCTACGAACTGCTCGATTCAGTTGCTGACGACTGGTACAAGGTGCTGGAAAAGAAGTCCCATCGACTCGATGAGTTGGAGGACCAGGTGTTCAACCCGAGCCAGACATTTCCTGACCTTTTGGAGGATTTGCACGAGTTGAAGCGGGACCTGCGTGAGGTGGCCAAGTCGACCACTCCTCTGCAGGAGGTAGTTCACAAGATGTTTCGCACCGGCGAGAATTTCGTCACCGAAGAGACTCTGGTCTACTTCCAGGACCTTGACGCCCTAACCCAAGACCTCGTGCGCCGAGTCGAGAACTACAACTCCGGGGCTGCGAGCACCCGTGACACCTACATTTCCCAATCCCACATGCGGGCGGCCGAGGCGCAGGCCGAGGCGGGCGAGGTGATGCGTCTGCTGACCATCATCGCCACCATCATGCTGCCAATCACCGCAATCGCCAGCATCTTCGGCATGAATGTCTCATCGTTCGGTGCCGGTGACGGACCTGTTGACCTCAAGCTGATTCTCGGCATCATGGGTGCCACCGGCGGCGTGATTCTGCTTTGGTTGTACAGCAAGGGACACATCGGCGGCAAGCGCTGATTCACTCTTCAGCGTCAGTCATACCGCTCAACTGCTGACTGTAGCGCTGCTGGGCCTCAGGATTCTCACTGATGAAAGGCCTACCAGAATCATCGATCGATTCCAACTCCTCGTTCTCATCCCTAGACTTCAATCCGGGCCTAATCTCCTGCACCTGTTCCAGATAGCGCTCCCGAGCCTCGTCATCATCTCGCTCCCAGCGGGCGGCCTGGCGCTCCTCGACCTGTGCCAACTTGCCCTTCAGCTTCTTGACCATGAATCGATACACAACGACTAGGAACAGGACGTCGAAGACGATGAAGCCAACCAGCAAGGGGTCCATCCAATCTCACTCACAAGGGCGCGTTCAACTCGAAATCGCAGGCACCCTCAGCGATTCCGATGCAGATGAGGACATTCCCAAGCGCGACCATGTCGTCGTCGAGCCCGGGGGGAAGTGGTTCGGGCATCGGCACAGAACCCGAGAGTAGGTTGACCATGCAGGTGCCACAGTTTCCTGAGGTGCAGTTGCGAGGAATCTCGATGCCGCCATCCTCGGCCAACTCAAGCACGGGGACCTCGTCCTCATTATCGACGGTGCCGACTATGACGCCGTTGCGAAAGAAGCGCAGAAGCGCCATTGGCCATCACCGGTCTTCCCAGCGAGTCCAGCGGCCGGTCTGCTTGTTGAAGTGGAGACCTGCCTTCTTCATCCACTTGTTGAACTTGGTCGCTCCAGCACCGGTGGCGACGATGAAGTCCTCTCTGTCCTCTTGGGCCTGAATGTAGCCCTTTGCGGCAAGAGTCTGGTCAATCCAGTCATTGATGTCCATCAGCCCTCCACTGAGGTTGCTCTCTTCGACTGCGGCCTGCAGTTCGTCTGCAGTTGCGCCAGTTTTTTCGAGATCCTTTTTGATCGTGTCCTGTGCCGAGGTGACCTTCACCTTGGGTCGCCGGGCAATCGGTAGGCGGGGTGGCTTGTTCGGGTCGATTTTGATTCCACTGCCGTTGTTCAGGAACGCCTCGACCCTAACGACCATCTGTGCCGAGAACTCGGTTTCACAATCCCAACAGATGAAGCTCCAACCGTTCGGGTTGCTATCATTGAGATTGCCACCGCGCGGGTCGATCTCCTCACCACACTCGGGGCAGGCATGGAGACAGAGGGTAGGTACCAACTTTCGACGGAAATCGACAATGTCCTGGGGAGTCCCTGCAAGTTCCAACATCTCGTGGTCTCTTGCTGCTTCCAGACCGCGAGTCTCAAGTTGGTCGCGAATCTTGTTTCGCTGTTCCCGCTTCAACTCCTCATCGTAGTTGTTCTCAAGTTTACAGATGAGTTCGATGCTCTTGCCGAGTCGATTCATAACCAACTTCTTGCCACGAAAAGCCTCGACCTTCGCCTCCTTCAGACGCTCCTTCTGCTCGATTAGCTCGGAGAGGAAATCCTTCTGCTGTCGACGAAACCGCTGCTCATCGATTCTGTCCATCTTTTTCTTGGGGCCAGAGAGCACCTTGGAGAGGTAGCGTTCACGGCCAGCCTTGGAAGGGCCGGTAGAAATCACTTCGAGGACGGATTTGGCAATGGCGACCTTGAGTCCGTAGTTGCCGACGAGTTGCTCATGGTTCATCTCCTTGAGTCCGCCAATCGTAACTCCGGAGTCGGCGAGAGTATGTGCTGTGACCTCGTCCACACCTCGCCGTAGTAGTGCAAGATAGGTGTCCTTCTTTGCCATGCTAGTCCCCTCCCCGAGGCACCGGAGCCGGGGGTCCTCTTTGAACCCGCCGTTTTAAGCAAAGAATAGAGGATTTGGAAAAACACTCCTTAGGAGTGATTAACGCGCTCCAACTCCGACCCTATCCTCAACCATTCAACAGGCTCCAACTCATCTGGCCGGACCTCTCGCCAATCGCTTCTCACCCCTCCCACTTCGGACTTCCCAAGTAGGTCTGTAACTGCATCCTGCCACCTTGCGCGATGCCATCCGGGCACCCTTTCGATTCGTTTGGGTGGCCTCTTCAATCGATTCTTGATCTTCTTGCGCCTCTCGAGGAAGACCTCGTCCACCATCCTCTTGACGAGGCGCACATCAACCTCGACGCCGAGGTCGGCGGCGAGGTCGCGCGGTGTCAGTCTGAGCAGTCGGCTGTGAATCGCAGGGTGGGGAGCGAAGGCGTGCGGCGGCACGAGCGCATCGAGTTCACAGTGCCAGTGGAACGCGGTCTGCATACCGAGCGGACCTCTTGAAGCGGGACCTTCCCCCATCGCCATTCGCTGTGCGAACTCTTCCTGCAGCAACAGAACGACTGCCTTGAGCGGCGCATCGCCCCTGTTGCGCGCCGACGACTGCCAGCGGTCCACCTTCGCCAACAGCGGACTGGAAATCTGATATGGAGGATTACTGACAACATGAGTGAGGTCATCCGGCCAACCGACTTGAAGGGCGTCCCCCTCGACGAGGCTCAACCGTCCAGAGTCTAACTCCTCGCCTCGGGTACGCCGCAGATGCTCGCAAGCGACCTCATCGATCTCAATCGCCGTCACCCGCGCCCCCGCCGCCACCAGCCGCTGGGTCAGAGTACCGGACCCGGGCCCAACTTCGAGCACATGGGAGGTTTCGGAGAGAGAGGCGAGTTCGACCGCGCGGTCAAGCACCTTCGAGTCGAGCAGGTAGTGTTGTCCGAGTTCCTTGTCGGCACGGCGCCGGTCGAGCAGTAAGTCGACTAGCAGATGGGTCGAGTCATCGTCGGGGGTCGGCTCCGCCATCCCTTCACGCATCCGGCAAGCGTACCACATTCAAGAGTAGGCTAGGGGTGATTTGTGGGTCAATCAGCTCTTCGACCAAACGCTCGGCGATGAGTTGTGTAGAATCTATCGCACACGCTTCGTCAACCTCTTCCATGGTCTCCCAGCCAAGCCTCGTCCTCGTCTTCACCATCATAGTCGCCTTTGATGGTCCTACACCGGGAAGAAGTTGGAAGGCGTGGAACTTGAGCGAGAGATTTCCGGCCCGGTTGTAGAACGAGAGGTACTTTTTGGGCAGGTCGCCGATGATAGCCTTCACGACATCGATGAGTACAGTCTGTGCGGAATTTGCCATCTCGCGGTAACGAGCAGCTGCGAGAATCTGCGACACCTCACCTTCGCTCTCCTCTGTCGGAAGCTCCAGCCGGCCACCGACCTCGAGCCGACCACAACCAGCCTTAGCGCGGACTTTCAGAAGGGTGAGATCGGTTTCACCGATGCAGTAGAGAATACCTCCACCTTCGCCGCTGCCATCCTGAGACAGAACGCGGCAGTGGGTCTCTCGTGCCCAAGGCTCATCCCGCTCACCGCGACCCTGCCTATCGTGTCCGGAATGCATCTGTCTCAACTCCGCGAGGAAGGTCCTGTCAATTAACCCCAACGAGTGGTGGGTGAAAGTAAAGATGGCTCATTTCCCGAACAATGATGGGTCGGTTTGAGCAGTGTGTGGAGTTTACCTCATCTCCGAAAATTTGGGGGGTGTGGGGCTTGGATTACGGGCAAACATTCAGCCTTCGTAGCCAACTTCTTGGCGAACGATCGTGACGATTTCGTCAATTTCAGCGTCTTCCATGGGGATTCGCTTGGAAGCTAGGATGGCCTTCACGGAGTAGCCCTCAACCGGGATGACCTCAGCAATCTTTGCTGCGATGTCAGGTGCTGCGGCCAACTTCTCAATAGTCATCAACTTTTTAAGAAGAGATATGAATACTTTGGAATCTGTCTCGACCGAAGCGCGCATCGTGCTGGCGGCCCACATTGCATGGTTGAGAGCCATCTCTTGCTCGTAGGAGAGTTCGCCTCTACGCTCACGAGCATTCTCAAGAGCATTACGGACGGTAGCGTAGTCGATGTACTTCGATTTGTCGGTCATTTTCAACACCTCACTCAAGTGGTCGCAAGTGCTCTGGGCGACTGATTACGGTCTTCGCCATGTTGCCATCCTTCACTGCGATGATGTAGGCTCGTCCCTGCATTCCGGTGATAACACCCGTGCGGCCCTGGAATCTGCGGTGGGGCATGCCCATCTGCTGAGCGCCATTGATGACGATGGCAACTCTGTCTCCCACATCGTAGGGATGGAGCACTCGACGGATGAAGAGACGGCTGCGCTGGGTCTTGCTGCGACTCAAGATTGAGCGAGTTCCCTGACGAGTACCGTGGCTGCGACGCATCCTACTTCCTCCGCTTCCCCCTTACGGGGGATTCGGCGACCTGCCGCCCCTAATTAAGCGCGTCGCTATCACCGATGACTTCGATTACGCAGCGAGGTCAATCAGCGTGAACATCTTCGACATCGAGAGAGATGACTTCGCATTCCGCCTCGAGCAGTCCCGAAACGCTCGGAACCGTTCTCCCTTCGTCGCTGTGAATCAACTCTTTCACATAGGTCCCGCTTTGCACTCGGACTAATATTTGGGCCTCATTGCCATCGACTTCGATATTCTCGACGGAGACCACATCTCGCTTGCGAATCTTGTCCGCCCTGCGATGTGACACTCGCTGTGGTGTCTGCTGCTCAAGGGTGACCCCGACCATCCCTTCCAAGACCTCTCGAACCCGGTCTTCCTCAACCTCGCCGTCGATTCGGAATCGGATGGTGTATGACTTGTCGGCAGCGGTACCCTTCACGCGGGCGACCTCTGAGCGGCGGGACGGGCGCAATTCGCTGATTTCAACTCGGCCCGCCGAAGTGGCGTTGACCAGCTCGGTCATCTCAACAAGGTCTGCCACTCTGCGGCGCGGCGACTTCAACTCGATGACGAACGGCCGGCCGCTGCCGAGACATCGAACATCGATGTCCTCCCTCCCCATGCCGTGAAACGATGTGTCGACCGCCTGGTAGGCGGCCCGCAGCGGCTCTCCGATCTGATCCTGAACGGAAGTAGGATACTGCTGCCCGGTGCCTTCGCAAGACTCGCAACCGCCATCACGACCTTTGCAGGCTCGGCACGGCCAACGGGTCTGGGGGATTCCCCGCTCCAACTTTCGGTAACGACCGTAGAGGTACAGAGAGCGAATGTCAACATTGATCTCAAGCGTCAGAGTGTCGATGAGAAGCATTATCTCGGGAATATCCTTAACAAACTCAGCATCAGAAAATGATGGTTTCAGCGTGTGATATATCGCCTCGGTGAATGCCACCTTCAAGCCGCGACTTCCCTGCGCTCCATGGCGCGTCCGAAGCACCTCTTCCTCTGCGACATGGTCCTTTGCGAAGTGAGCCCCAATCTGCAGTTTGGAGAACTCGACAGTAGACAACTGATCACAAATCCGCTTGCAGATGAGCGAAATGTCAGCGAACAACTCCTCACAGAACGGGCAGTAGCCACCTGTTTGAGCGTCACCGGAATTTGGGTCAATCTCCTTTGAGTCAGCGAGTGAGGGGGTTCTCTCGAGGGCGGCCAAACGAGTCGCAGCCCCATCCTCCCGAACGGACGACCAGTCGAGGTTTTGTCCACACAACCTAGCAAGGCACCAGTCACAGGTTCCTATCTTGACGAGGTGAGCGATTCCCTCGGGTGCGGGCGCAGGGCGAAAATCCTGGAATTCCTCAAACTCGAAATCCTCTTCGGCGGGTGAGTCCTCCTCAACGGGGACCATGTCGGCCCAAGGGTCGTACTCGTCGCCATAATCGGCGGATGCAAAGGTGCTCCAGTCCTCTTCTTCCTCTTCTACCTCAGGCTTCGGCTCGACCTTGCTCATGGGAATTCCATCCTTGCCACCGTGCGGGGATACCGAACGACTGCAGAGTGGCCGACCCATCCCTCATTCATGAACCCTTGCCGTCGGCCATAAACGGCCATTATTCGCTGGCCAATTCGCTAAGTAATTCGAATCCGTAGATGCCTAGACTGCAACCGCTGTCATTCCACTTGAAACTGAGGCCATAACCACCGACGATCTCCACCTTCGGCTTCTCGTTGCGGAGACGCCCCACCTCCGCCTCAAACTCCACAATCCTTGCGGAGTCCTCCCTCTTGGGTCCACAGTTGGCGCATGGACAACGGCTGCGGAGCAGGACATATTCGAGCGTCAACTCACTGCCGTCGTCGTAGCGGAGCACCATGTCGACGACACGCCGCTCAAGTTCGACCAGTTTGGGGACATCACTCATGCGCTCAACTCCCGGTCCTCTCGGTGCTCTCCCAATACCTTGTGGTAGTTGAGAACTCCTATCAGACCACAGGCGAGAATCAAGGAAGCGATGAGCGAGAAGAATATCATTGCCGCCGAGAATGTCCCGAACAGTGAGAAGAAGCCCATTCTAGATTGTGAGATGATGAGGAATCCGAGCACATCGGAAGCGGCTGAACCGAACAGGGCGAGGCCGGAGGCGCCACCCACAGCAGCGATGGAGGCGAGGATGGGAATCCCCTTGTAGCGCTCTTCTCGGAACCTCTCGACGACATGGATGACATAGTCGATTCCAACCCCGAGTGAAAGCGTGGCGATGGCGACCGTTACCATGTTCAGACCATAGCCCATCACCGCTATCAGTCCATACAACCAAACCACGACGATGATGATTGGAATGGTCGTCAGCAGTGCGGTCCCGAGCGGCCGGAAGCCCCACAGGAATCCAGCTGCCGTGGTGAACAGGCCGAGAGCAAACCCGACGGTCGCCCCATACTGGCTCGCCAATACCACGCCCAAGGCAAAGCCGACGGTGAGTGGCGCATAGATTCGCGCAGCGATGTTCCAAACCATGCCGTCTCCCTCCAACCGAGCACGACGGTTACCCAACTCCTCGCGACTCGGGCGGAAGCCCCACCAAAGGGTGAGGACACAGAACACCACTCCGAGCTTGAGCGTCGCCTGCATCTCATTCTGCAATGCTGACGCCGCCACAAAGCGGGCAACAGGCTCACCGGTAGCCATCGCCCACGAGATTGGGTACTCATCATCCGCCAACGCCGCATCGACATCTGCTCGCACCCGCATGTCGCCCTTCGATAGATTCTGGAATGGTGACATGTCCCGCTCAAGTTCAGCTAGCGCCCTCTCAACCATCGGAAACTGCTCTGGCTGACGCAATCCAAATCGAATCAGCATCCGCTCGTACTGCGGCTCGCTTCCATCGAGCGCCAGTGAAGGGTTGGTGGGGTCCAACTCCCTGTCCGGTTGAATGTACAGACCCATCACGGAGGCGGGAAGACCTGGCGTGGAGTTGGTGGCGGGTATGCCGTATACGGAAATGAAACCGACCATGAATCGCAGGCAATCCTCGTCATCGGGATGGGGTAGTCCGAAAGTTGTCGTATCGCAATCCACACCCCCTTTGGGGACTGACTGGTCCCAACCTGCCAACTCAAACGGCGTCACATTGTTAGCCATCGAGAGAATTCCCATGTAGACCAATTCATCGTAGCCGTGAACCTCGACTGAACCGTCAGCGGTGACCGTGAACTTGTCCGGATCATCTGGGCTGTGGTGGCCCATGTTGGCCCGAGTTTCTGCAATCGCCTGGAAAACCCGCGGGTCGATGACATCGCCCTCGATAAGAATCTCGCCGGGTTCTCCCTCAGAGTAGAATCGTTCGTTGATGAGGCTGACAACCGCCGCGAAATCCGACTTTTCGTCGAAGAAGTCCTCCGCCTTGAAGTCACCCTCAAGGCTGAGCATCATGGGGGTTGCAAATGCAGTGATCAGCAAGGAGAGGATGATGACGATTGGGCCGAGAACGGCCGACCAACTGGCGGTGTTCGCCAACCAGTGGCTTGGAATGAGGTGAATCTTGTCGACATCCTCATCCACCAACTTCTCCCGTCCTCGCAGCCACAGGTCCCAATCGAGTCGCACGAGCGGAACCCAGAGCCCCGTGAGAATGAAGGCAGAGGCGACTCCCAACCCAGCCTCGGTGCCGAATGAGCGGAGAGCGGGAATGTCGGAGACGAGATTCGCCGAGAAGGCGGCAATCGTCGTAAGTGAAGTGAGCATAATCGCTCGCCCCACGCGAGAGAGACACATCCGGCAGGCGGCTTCGGGAGAGTCACCTTTCCTGCGCTCCTCCTTGTAGCGATGCAGAGCGTGTAGACTGTCATCGATTCCAAGTGCCAGAATCAAAATTGGCAGCAGATTGCTGAACTGACTTCGCTCTATCACCGGATAGCCGATTCCCGTCGAGAATTGGCCGACCCAGCCGATGAGCCCATGCATCCAGAGCAGGCTGAGACCGAGTCCGGCCGATACGATGACGACATCGGACCAGCGGCGAAGACTTCCCCAGAGAAGGAGCATGACGATGAGAATCATGGCTACGAGCAAGATGATGCTCTCTTGCAATTCTCGATTGACCTCAACATTGATGCCTTCAGCGACCGCCATCGTCACCGTCAGGTCGTCCGACTCACGCATGGCATGCTCAAGGGATATCAGTGACCACTCCCAAGAGCAGGGTCCCTCCCCCGACTCAACAGATGAGGTGCAGAACTCGGAATCACGTGACGGAGGGGTTGTCACCAACCGTAGCCCTTGCCAATCGTAACCGGACTCCGCCCTCGCCTCAGCCCACTCTAAGGTCCAACCCGCCGCCTCGGCAGCGCCCCGGTCAAACTGGATAAGAATCCATGTGGAACTCGCCGACCAACGGCCTCTTTCCCAACTAGCGTTCACCCACATGCCTCCCTCTGAAAGGGTGCCGCCAACCGGCCCGATAGCACCTCCATCGGCTGCGGGGAGGAATGCTCTGTCGAGTGACAGCCAGCGCAGGAAAGTCCCCTCGCTCGCCGTAGCCAATCTCTGTGTGGCTAGATCGATGTGCGCTTGGGTGAGGTTCTCGTCGTCGAACAGTAAGCATTCGAGGGCACCACAGTCACTCCAATTGGTACGTGGTGGGAGCGGTACTCCCATTGGCGAGAGACTGGGCCGTGTCTGTAGAGATTCGTTCGCCATGAAGACGCGCAGCATGTCGGAGAGAGTCAGAACGCCATGGTGTTGCACGAGAGTGACGTCAGAGACAATCACCCGGTAGAATTCGGAAAGAGGATCTACCCTCGCAGCCTCCGCCTTGGTGCTGATTTCGCGTAGAACTGTTAGATTGAGAATGCCACCGACTGGCTCAGAGACTCCACTAGAATCACCCCCATATTCGGCGAATTCGTCGGCATACACCCAGTGTGGCTCAGTTCCGACCTTTGACTGGTCACGGATTATCACTGCGTATCCAGCGACTATCTCGTTGGAGGGATACTCGTCAAGTATGACCTCACGGGCATCCAACTCAGGAGACTCCATGTTGTAGGATTCCATGTCGATTGGAGAAAGTGCAAGTATCATTCCGGGGACCATCAACAGTGATATGACAAGCACTACGATGTGGACAATCCTTCGATGAGGAATGAGAAAGTCCGCCACCCGCTCGAAGTCCCGCACGGCCAATCCTCATGCAGGGCGCGGAGTCATCTGCATTCAATCAATTCGGCTCGTTGGATAGGCACTCATGTTCGCCAATACCATCAAAACAGAGAGGTTGACACGACCTAGATATGGAAGAGACTTTGGAGTTCAATCCGAGTTACAGTATGCTGACCTTAGCGCTAGGCGCAGGTGAGGCAGTGAAAGCAGAGCCCGGAGCAATGGTGGCTCAGTCCGGCGTTGAAATGACGACTGGAATGG
>CAUZJP010000015.1:0-10776 GCA_963580235.1 Candidatus Thalassarchaeaceae archaeon | reverse complement strand
GCCACCAGAAGTGCGGTGCACACCGATACTGCACCCCAGAAGAGTGCGCTAAACTGCTTGGCTTCGTACGCCCTTTGGCCAACTATGGTAAAACCCAATTTCAGCCGGATCAATTCGGCCAAAACGATGGTACCAAGGATGGCTACAACCAACTCGGTTGGTGTCATGTTGATGATTCCGGCGATGCTCTCACCGTGCCAGTAGTATATCCAGGGGACTACCCCCAAAGCGATGTGGACGGCCCTGCGAAAGATGTGGCCTCCTAACCCACCCACGCTATGCTTGACATGGTCCACCTCGTAGGTCTCCTCACTGAGTAACAGGCCATCTGCCATGTTCACTCCTCCATTCTGTCTGTGACCCACTGGTCTGCGTCGAAATCACCGGCTTCTAGTCCTGCGAGCACCTCGTCGAGGTCGCCTCGCTCGAGTAGGGCGGCGTCCCACGCCGTGAGCAGACGCTCTCTCCAACGGGCCATTGAGGCACCGCTGCGTGATGGGAGGCTCAAAAGTAGGTCGGCTAAATCTTCGATGCCGACATCGTTTCTTGCTGAAGCGAGTAGTACCGGTGGCGAGTTGCCGGTGATTTCGAGGGCGGAGCGGAGGTCAGAAGCCACTCGCTCCGCCCCCTCCAAGTCAGATTTGTTGACTACGATGGCATCTGCGAGTTCGAGAACTCCCGCCTTCTCCGCTTGTATCGAATCACCGCGGGCTGGCCCTTCTACGAGCAGGACGCGGTCGGCGACTGAGACTATTCTCACCTCGGACTGGCCTGAACCGACAGTCTCGACGAGCACTAGGTCGAATCCGCAGGCGACTAGCACTTCGGCCATCAGGCCGAGGCGAACTGGGAGACCACCCGGTTGGTTTCGGGTGGCGAGTGAGCGAACGAAGACATTCGGGTCATCGTCGGCGGTCTGCATTCGGACGCGGTCGCCGAGTAGGGCACCCCCTGTTAGCGGAGAAGAGGGGTCAACCGCAAGGACAGCGATTCTCATGTCAGCGGCGGAAAACGTTCTGAGAAGACAGTCGACGAGGCAACTCTTGCCGACTCCGGGGGCGCCGGTTATGCCGATTATCTTGCCACCGCCCGAATTGTGAGGGATTCCGAGAGATGCCCGGGATTCGACCCCATTCTCAACCGCGCTCAGCAGTTTAGACAGGGCGCGACGGTCGCCAGCGCAGGCTGCTTGCAGCAAGTCGCCCACAGGCTCACTCCCCGCTCCACTTCCAGTCGCCGCCCTCTCCGACGCCAGACGGCTCGCCGGCGGTTCGGCGAGCTTCGACGGCTGTACAGAAGTCACCCATCTCCGCCATCGTTGTTCCAGGGCCGAATATCGCCCGCATTCCCGAGCCGTACAACTGTTCCCGGTCATCCACTGGAATGATGCCGCCACCAAAGACTACCACCTCGTCAGCGCCCGCCTCCCTCAGCAGTTCACAGATTCTCGGAAACAAGAATGCGTGTGCGCCGGATAGACTGGAAATGCCGAGCAGATCGGCGTCTTCGTCGAGCACGGTTCGCACGATTTGCTCAGGAGTCCTGCGAAGCCCAGTGTAAATCACTTCATGGCCGGCATCGCGCAGAGCCCGTGCCACGACCTTAGCACCGCGGTCGTGGCCATCGAGTCCGGGCTTCGCAATCACGATTCGCATGGCCATCCTCACTCCACCTCGACCGTGCGCGCACCTTTCAATTCAACGAATCCCTCTGCGGGGCAATTGAGGCCCTCAACAAGACCGATATCAAGAGAGACACTGCTACCGTCGCCTATTCAGCGCCAATCGGCCACTCTACGGCTCGACGCCAAGACTATGGGCGGAGAGAGTCACCCTAATCCTTGAGTTGAATGGAAACGACTGATGAGCGCCTCGGAGACCTGCGCCGCCGCAAGGCGCAGGCAGCGTCAGGTGGAGGCCCTCAGAAGGTGGACGCCCAGCACGCCAAGGGGAAGATGACCGCGCGGGAGCGGTTGGACGCGATGTTGGACGAAGGCTCATTTCAAGAGATTGATTCACTTGTTGAGCATCGCTGCCGCGACTTCGGCATGGACCAGAATGTGGTACCCGGAGATGGTGTGGTCACAGGGCACGGAACCATCGGCGGTCAGACGGTCTACTGCTTCGCACAGGATTTCACCGTATACGGAGGAAGTCTGGGGGAGATGCACGGCCTGAAAATCTGCAAGGTTCTCGACATGGCGATGAAGACCGGCTCTCCAGTCATCGGTTTGAACGACAGCGGTGGGGCGAGGATTCAGGAGGGCGTGGCAAGCCTCGGCTCATATGCTGAAATCTTCTTCAGAAATGTCAGGGCAAGCGGGGTCATTCCGCAGATCAGCGTCATCATGGGACCGTGTGCGGGTGGCGCGGTGTACAGCCCGGCAATCACCGATTTCGTGATCATGGTCGACCAAACAGCGCACATGTTCATCACCGGCCCTGAGGTCATTAAGACGGTCACAAACGAGGATGTCTCATTCGAAGAACTAGGTGGGGCTTCGACCCACGCAAGCCTCTCGGGGGTGACTCACTTCACCGCAGAAGACGATGAGGGGGCGCTCGCCATCGTTCGAAACTTGGTCACCTTCCTACCCCAGAACAACCTTGAAAAAAGCCCTCGCAAAGCCACCTCCGACCCGGCCGAACGAGATTGCGAGCCACTGCAGACGATTGTTCCCGATGACCCTCTGAAGCCCTACGATGTAGTCGAGGTCATCGGCCAACTGGTCGACGACGGTGATTTTCTGGAGGTGCAGGCGGAATATGCTCAGAACATCGTCGTCGGCTTTGCACGGTTGGATGGGCATCCTATCGGTGTCGTTGGCAACCAGCCGAACCATCTCGCCGGTTGCCTCGATATCGACGCCTCCGTGAAGGCGGCTCGATTCGTGCGCTTCTGTGACGCCTTCAACATACCACTTCTGACTCTGGTCGATGTTCCCGGCTTTTTGCCGGGCGCAAATCAAGAGTGGGGTGGAATCATCCGACACGGGGCGAAGTTGCTCTACGCGTTTTCAGAATCAACCGTCCCGAAGATGACCGTCATCATGCGCAAGGCGTATGGCGGCGCATACGACGTGATGTGCAGCAAGCACATTCGCGGCGACTACAACATCGCCTGGCCTACCGCCCAGTTAGCGGTGATGGGAGCAGAAGGGGCGGTCCAAATCATCCATCGACGGCGACTTGAAAACGCCACCAACAGCGAGCAGGAGAGGGAGAGACTCGTTGAGGAATACGGCGAACTGTTCGCAAATCCGTACAAAGCGGCAGCCCTCGGCTACCTCGATGATGTCATCGAGCCGCGCGAAACTCGAGCCAAACTCTGCAAGGCGCTCGACATGCTGCTCGACAAGCAGGAGACAAGGCCGGCGAGGAAGCATGGAAACATCCCACTTTGAGTTGAGCAGATGGAAGATGACGAGTCCTATTCAAGCGCCATGAGCCGCATCCTGCAGAACGCTCGGGGGCCTCTGGAGGATATCGAGGAATTCGAAACCTCTGAGCTAGCCGAGCCCGAACCGAACACTCCGACTCCACCCCCCATCGCTCCAACCGACGACAGGCTCGCAATCCTACGAATGGCGGCTATCATGGCCGTCCTCTCGATGAGTGATCATGCGCCCTCCACAACCCTCCAAGTCGGCCGCCTCCTCGGCACCTCATGGGCACAGGACCACCGCCTGTCGGTAA
The DNA here is from genome assembly GCA_963580235.1 of Candidatus Thalassarchaeaceae archaeon. GTDB lineage: Archaea > Thermoplasmatota > Poseidoniia > Poseidoniales > Thalassarchaeaceae > MGIIb-Q1. The sequence continues at coordinate 7,081 of CAUZJP010000015.1, read as the reverse complement.
TGGGTCTGCCCGGTCTTGCACACAGCACTCAACAGCGGGCTAGTTGGAGGTGAGCGACTTTGGGTGAAAAGCGTAGGGTTATCATCGACGGCGAGACCTTTGAGGTCGACCTTGAGCGCCAAGGCGCGGTCTGGAAGGCGACTGTCGAAGGACAAACTTTCGAGGTTGAAGTCGATGGGGAGAGTGCAGCCCCACCGCCGAAGCGTAGGAAGAGCGGCGCGAAAGCGGGAAAGTCAGGCGTCATTTCAAGCAACATCCCTGGTAAGGTAATGACCATTGAGGTCGAGTTGGGGCAGTCGGTGAGCGTAGGCGACATCGTGTTAATCTTGGAGGCGATGAAAATGCAGAACGAAGTCACCGCACCGGTCAGCGGGACGGTCACGGAAATCAACTGCTCGGAGGGAGCCAACATCAAGGCAAACACCCCACTCGTCGTGATTCAACCTGTCGAAACTGGAGAGGGCTCAGCGCAAGCGCAATAGGGCATGAACGGTAATCGGTGAATGGAGGGGAATGTCTTGAGTGAGGAAGCGTCTGGACCTGCGGTCACCGGTCCACGCTGTGACTACCCCGGTTGCGAGGCTGAGGGTGACATCGTCAGCCGGCTCTCGCCCGAGGGCTATCTGGTGGCCACCGGCAAGAAGGCCTACTCATTCAGGGAAGCCTACAGGCGATTCCACTACTGCAAGAAACACCACGATAAACTGATGTCTGGAGTTTGGAACAGGGTAACGGACGACTCCAACAAAAGCGACGACCATGTCGCTCCTACCGCAGTCTGACTCAGCCCCAGGAGCCTTGCTTCATCATCGCGTCAGCAATCTTCTCGAAGCCGGCGATGTTGGCGCCGAAGACATAGTTCCCAGGCTTGCCGTACTTCTTGGCGGTGTTGTATGCCTTCTCGTGGATTCCAACCATGATTGCATCAAGCTTTGCATCCACTTCTGCCCGTACCCACGGCATTCGGAGGCTGTTTTGGCTCATCTCAAGACCGGAGGTTGCTACGCCACCGGCATTGGAGGCCTTTCCGGGAGCGAACGCGATGTCGTTCTCGTGGAAGATGTCGACCGCCTCTGGTGTGCAGGGCATGTTTGCCCCCTCTCCGACATACTTGACGCCGTTGTCAACCAGATGCTGGGCATCCAGCCCGTTAATCTCGTTCTGCGTCGCGCATGGAAGTGCGATGTCGACTGGTATCTGCCAAATCGGATTGTACCCTAGTTCCTTGTCGCGAGGTGTGTAGTCATAGCCGCGGTGCTTCGCGTAATCCTTGATTCGACCTCGCTTGACGTTCTTCAAGTCCATGATCCATGATAGCTCATCAGCGTCGACGCCGTCCGAGTCGTAGATGAAGCCGCTGCTGTCAGAGAGTGTGACGACCTTTCCGCCGAGTTGCTGAACCTTCTCACAAGCGTACTGAGCGACATTTCCCGAGCCGCTGATTGCGACGGTCTTGCCCTCGAATGTGTCGCCATTCGCCGCCAACATCTCGCGCACGAAGTAGGCCAGCCCGTAGCCGGTCGCTTCGGTTCGGATCAGGCTGCCACCGTATTCAAGTCCCTTTCCGGTGAGAACACCTGTGAACTCGTTGGCCAACTTGCGGTACTGGCCGAACAGATAGCCAATCTCTCGCCCACCGACACCGATGTCACCTGCAGGTACGTCGGTGTTTGCACCGATATGCTTCTGGAGTTCGGTCATGAACGACTGGCAGAAGCGCATCACCTCGTTGTCAGACTTGCCCTTCGGGTCGAAGTCCGAACCGCCCTTTCCGCCCCCCATTGGGAGCCCGGTCAGGCTGTTCTTGAAGACCTGCTCGAAGGCGAGGAACTTGAGAATCGAGAGGTTGACCGTGGGGTGGAAGCGGAGACCACCCTTGTATGGTCCAATGGCCCCGTTGAACTGGATTCGGAAGCCACGGTTGACCTGTATGGCCCCATCGTCATCAATCCATGGTACGCGGAACTGAATCAACCGCTCAGGCTCTACGATTCGGTGGAAGATGTTGGCCTCCAATAGTTCGGGCCGCGCTTCGACGACCGGGGTGAGACTCTCAAGAACCTCCAACACAGCCTGATGGAACTCTGGCTGGTCGGGGTCTCTCTGTAGTACCTTCTCGTAGACTTCTTGCAGATGTGGGTGCATTTTTTTCACCAATTGTAAGAATGAAAGGGACTTGTCGCCCTTTCGTGGCCGGGCGACCCGCATGCCCCTTTTCATCCTTGCTTATTTCATGGGCTGCAGAAAAACCGGTTGAATGATGCACGCAAAGGACAAACCGCCTCTCCATCAAGAGAAAATTACTCTCTCGGCGACTTCGGCGACCGCTTCGGCATGGCTCGGCAGAGTCATCACAAACATCGCCGCTTGGGAAACCTGTCTGGTGCGAAGCGCTTCGGCGATTGGTGTATGTTCCTGCAACCAGCGTATGCGACCATCCTTGCCGACGATCTTAACGTCGACCTGAGTCATTCTCGGTTCAGACAGAAGCAACTTGACGCTAGGAACATCGATTGCAACAAAACCCTCAGGGGCATGGCTGCGGCCGGCGATCTCATCCTCTATTCCTCGCCTAATCTCCGAGTCGGTTGCCAATTCGACCAGCCTTGACACCTGCTCGATGCTGAGCTCATCCCGAGTTCGGGTGACACAGACCTTGAGCAGTTGCCGATATTTGAGTCGCCGGAGCATCTCCTGAGCAATTCCACCCGCTTCGTCCAGCGCCTGCCAAATCTCAGCGTCCACCATCCGCTGCATCTCCACAGCATCTGGCAACTTGTCGGCGCTTCTCTCAACGGCGCGTGAGAGCATCATCTCCGTGACCCTCGTCACACGATGGAAATAGACCGCGCTATACATCATACCGCGAGCCATCAGCATACCTTCCAAGGCTGTGATGCCGCCCTCCTTCACCGCCACTTCACCACCAACACGCGTGAGACATTCGATGAGCCGAAGGTGGTCGACCACGCCATGCCGAACACCGGTGAAGTGGGCATCTCTCAACAAGTAGTCGAGTTGGTCGCAATCAACAGGTCCGTGGACTAGATTCGCCAGGGTGTGGTCCTCGGACTCGAAGGTGCTCGAGCCCTCGCTCCAATGATACAGATTTCTTTCCGAGCCGCCGGCGTCGGCGCCGTGAATCAGGCAAGCGACCTCCTGTGGGTCGATTCCATTCTTCTCCAGAATGTCGGGAATCCGTTGTCGATCGCTGAAGAGACTCTCCTCCCCCTCCCGAAGAATTTCGTAGTCTCCAGTGATGATTCCCTCGGTGATGTGCATGTGGTCGGCACCCCCCCTCTCGTGAAGGATGTGCTCGAGGGTGTGTGAGTAGGGACCGTGTCCAACATCGTGGAGCATTCCTGCCACTTGGACGACCTCCTTCTCATGGTCATCCAAGCCTACCGAATCTGCCATCAGACCTCCCAGATGGGATACTCCGAGCGAGTGCTCAAACCGGGTGTGGTGTGCGCCAGGGAAGACGAGGTGGGCCAATCCGAGTTGTTTGATGTGGCTCAACTTGTTGAATTCGGGAGTTGCCAGAAGTTCACGGCGAACCCCATCGATTCGGAACATTCCGTGAATCGCGTCGTTGATGACCTTCGCCGACATCAAATCCCTCAAGCCGCGGGTCGCCTCTCTTCGCTTTCAATCCATCCGCTACACCGACCACCGAGTGGACAGTAGTGTGGATTGGCCATAGGGCGCCTACTACTGCTGGCCGTCGTAGCCCTGTTGATTGTGCCCCTGCTGCTGGTCGTACGCCTGCTGGTCGTACTGACCGGCATACCACTGCGCCTGCTCTCCAGTTGGATACGAGCCGCCCCACTGCTGTTGCTGCTGACCCATCTGAGCCCACCATTCAGCCTGTTGGCTGATGCGCATCTCCTCTTCGAGGTCTTCGCGGCGCTCTTCGATCTTATGTCTGAGTAGCATTCCCTGCGAACCGGCTAAGGTGCCACCACGTAGCGCCTCTTCGAGTTCCTCCTCCAACTTGGCGAGTCCAGCAAAGCCCTCCGATTCCATCAGTTCAGACTCCATGTTCTCAAACAACTTGCGGCGGCTACTGTTTGATGTGAGCAAAACGCCGACCATCGCTATCGAGAACACCACGAGAATCAGAACCACCGCTGAAATAAGTTGACCATACTTGTCTGAAAGGACTGCACTGTTGGCGACTTCACCCGCCGCAACATCATCAGCCCGCCCATCCATATCAGAATCTACTGGCATGTCCAATGGATCGTATGGGTTGCTCTGAGGGTCCGACCTCACTTCGTCACTGTTTGAGTAGCCATCACCATCTATGTCCCAATCGAGGAAGTCAGGGATTGTGTCGCCATCCATGTCCGGGCAGCCCCTCTTGAAGAGAGTTGAATTTCCCGCTTCACTTGGGCAGTCGTCGGAGATGTTGGCCCCTGGCTGGTCGGCGAATCCGTCGCTGTCCATGTCTGACCAGAGTAAGCCGTGTTGAGGGAAGGGGTCGATTGTGTCGGAGTATCCGTCACCATCCCAGTCTTCACATCCGAGTAGTGAGCCTTGGGTCGAGTTTCCCCAACGCGCCGGGCAGTCGTCGGCGTTGTTTCCGTCCAAATTGTCCCCAAACCCATCCCCATCTTGGTCGGACCATTGGGTCGGGTCATCGGGGAACGGGTCGCCGTCGTCAGACCAACCATCGCCATCTTCGTCTGGACAACCATACTTGTCCTCAACGGAGGTCCCGGAGTCGTCAGGGCAGTCATCCACCGGCTCATTGCTCTCTTCCGCTTCATCGACAAAGCCATCACCGTCTCTGTCGGGACATCCATTGGATGGAATGCCCGCCATCGTTGGACAGTCGTCGTTGTCGTTCGAGACTCCGTCACCGTCGTTGTCAGGACAGCCGAATCGGTCGATTGTGCTATTTCCCCACCTGTCCGGGCAAGCGTCTGCCTCTGTTCCGTTGACATTGTCGCCAAAGCCATCACCGTCAGCATCATCCCTTTGGCTCGGGTTCTCAGGTACGAAGTCCTCGATGTCAGCCCAGCCGTCACCATCGCTGTCTGGACAGCCGATGTAATTGCGATAGGAGTCACCCGCTTCATAGCGGCAATCGTCCCAAGGCTGCGTGCTGTTGAAATCCCCCTGATCCTCATGGCCATCGTCGTCCCAGTCGAGAGGTCGGGGGTCGGGTGCGTACGCACCAGCAATCCAAATTCCGGGCCAGTGAGAGAGTCTTGTGACATTCCAAGAGCCGTCGGCCCAATTGTCACCCTTTCCATCACCGTCAGTGTCATTCCACTGAGTTTGCTGGCTTGGGAATCGGTCGTTCATCACCGATTGGCCGTCGCCATCCAAGTCGAGACAACCAAACTGGTCACGCCATGAGTTGCCCCACATCATCGGACAGCCATCCGGGTCTGTTCCATTCGGATTGTTGCCGTAGCCATCGCCATCCGTGTCTTCCCATTGGGTTCCGTCGTTTGGCAGGTGGTCTTCTGTATCGGGCCAACCATCTCCATCGGTGTCGATGCAGCCAAAGAAGCCCGCGCCTCCTGAGGAATTGCCAAAGATGTTCGGACAATTATCACCCTGCCATCCGCTCAGGTTGTCACCGAAACCGTCGCCATCCCGGTCAGCCCACTGACTACTGTCGTAGGGGAATACATCCGTTCCGTCGCCAACGCCATCTCCGTCGGTATCGACCCCGTAGACCAGAATGAAGCCGTCTGCTCCCCCTACACTGTTCAGAGTCAAGGTGTTGGCATCATCTCTTGAGCTGCTGTGGAAATACCCGCCAAAAGCGTATGTGCCGTTCCGAACTGCTACTGCATAGCCGTATTCTGAACTGGAACCACCAAAGTGGTGAATCGAGTCCCAAATGTAAACAGAGGGATTCTGTGGGTCGGGGGTCAGTGTGGCATAGAACGCGTCGGAGCCACCGTTGCTGACGATGTAGGAGTTGCCGAACCATGCGGTATTCTGGAACATCCCTGCAATGGAAATGTTTCCAGTCGACTTGTCCATGTCTAGGGCGTAGCAATAGTCTGAGCTGCTGCCTCCGATTACCTGCCCCCAAAGATGAGTGCCAGCTGAACTCCACTTTGCAACCAAACAATCCCAGTTGTTGCCATTCTGATAGGCGTAGATTCTGTTCGCTCCGTTGGAATGGAAGTCCACCAAATACTGGAATCTCGCCACGACTGCTACTTCGCCGTTGTTGCCAATCGCGACATCTTCACCATACGAACTGTAAGATGACTGCAAATAGCCCGCCATTTGAGCCCACAGGCAGTTCCCGCTGGCAGTGTATCTGGCAACGAATATTCGATAGTAACTGGTTGAAGCATAACTGGGGTTCAGGCTACCGCAACTGCCCCCCATGTTAATTCGATAACTGAATTCCCCGGTGACTGCAATCTCTCCGTTGTCGTTGACATCAATCCCCCGACCTCTCTGGTAGCCACTTTCATACATTCGATTTGCCCAAATGAACTGCCCACCAGGAGCGAGTGCGGCGACATACGCCTCTTGGTTAGAATAACTTGACAGGGTGAATTGACCGAAGTAGCCGGTGGTGTAGTAGTAGCCGGTGATGTATACATTTCCGCTGTTGTCCATCGCCACGCCGTGGCCCTGGTCGTCGTTAGAGCCACCTGCCCGGACCGCCCACTGCCAAGTGCCGTTAGTGTCCAACTTCGCCACGAAAATGTCGCCAGACCCTTGACTCGAAAGGTAGGTGTTCCCAAAAGTTGCGGTGCTGTAGAAATATCCGGTGATGGAGATGTTGCCCCCGTCGTCGACATCGATATCCCTGCACTGATCCGAACTGGAGCCGCCCATCTTCTCGACCCATAGCCAGGTGCCTGAGGGTCCGATCTTCCCAACGAAGCCATCGGTGCTGCCCATTGAATTCATGTTGAGGTTTCCAAACTGGGCTGCACCGTAGAAGTAGCCGCAGACATAGGTATTGCCATAAGCATCCAAGTCGATTGACTCAACTGAATCAGTGCTTTGACTACCAGCGATGTGCTGACCCCACAGTAGTGACTCCTGCCCAGCCGAAAAACTGGGTGAAATCTCATCGGTCAATTCGGTTGGT
>CAUZJP010000014.1:0-10809 GCA_963580235.1 Candidatus Thalassarchaeaceae archaeon | reverse complement strand
ACCCTGCTGCTCCTGCCCGGAGCTGGTTCAATCGTCGATACGACCTCACACCACCTCGGCGTTCACGAGGAATGAGGCGACACCACATTCCGTTGGGAAACAATTAGTCCATTTCGATTGTGTACGACCACTCGGAGCCACTCGGCCCGTGAGTAAGTCTGTGCATGCCGAATTGTGAGAGTAGAGGTCCAATCCTCTCCAAGTCCGGAGATTCATCCGACATTGCCTCTGGGATGAGCAATCGGTCAACAGCGAGGATGGCGAGTGTGGCTACGCTCCCTTCGGGCAATGAGTGGAGCTCTGCAAGATGACATTCGATGACCGCAACGGCGGCGGGGTGGAAAGCGGGATTTTCTCCCTGAACCACCGGCTCATCCTCAATCAGACCCCATTCACTCTCTTCGGGGGGTAGGCTGCGGGCCGTCTTGTCGATGACTTGTGCGGAGTCCCAGTCGGCTGGCAAGACGATGAGGGAGGCTGGACTTCCACTTCGTAGGTTGTTCAGACTGTCTCGTTCTCTCCCTTCGCGATTCACCGAGAGACTGACTCCGATGAGGGGCGGGAAGTTAGCCAGCACCGAGTGGGAGGTCACCGGGCAGAGGTTGTGGATGCCGGATTCGGATCGGGTTGAGAGGAGAGCCACAGGTCTTGGTGCGACCAGCGCGGAGAGCCAGTCGGGCGACGGAGGGATTTCGGATGGAGAGTCACCTACAGATTCTCTCGGTTGGTGACCAGTCGTCTCAGAGTCAAACCAGGAATCGAGTTCTCCACCATCGATTTCGGCGATTGAATATGCAGTGAATTCACGGTAGGCGCGCCAGCGGGCGACCTCTTTCTCGTCCTCTCCCCTTGAGACCTTTCGCTCGATTGAGGAGTCGGCGTATGAGACGCAACGGCGTAGGAAGTCCTTGACAGCCGACTTGGATTCTTCGGGAGTCATCTTCCATTCACCTCGCTCAGCCTCACAGGTCCCCCTCGGTTCTGTTCGCCTCATAGTCGTCACGGCTCATGATGAACCGTGCCGGGATTCCGCCCCAGACCTCGTCTGCCGGGATGTCCTTCGTGGCCACCGCGCCAGCTGCTACCACCGCCCGCTCACCGACGGTCACGCCGGGTAGGACAGTCGCCCCGCCACCAATCACCGCACCCGCTCGCACAGTCACTGGGAGCCACTTCGCTCGGTCCCGGCTGGGTGGATGTCGGTCGTTGAGCAGCGTTGCGTTTGGCCCGATGAATACATCGTTCTCGAGGAGGCAGATGCTAGCCACATAGGCACCGCCTTGGACTCTTACCCGGTCTCCCAACACCGCCTCACTTCCCACATGGGCGAGCGCCCCGACGGAGCAGTCAGCACCGATGACAGCGTCTTTTCCGACATGGCAGGGACTCCACGCGACGGAGCCACTGCCGAGGTCGTGGCGGATTCCGGCCAACTCGTTGTCGTCGGACATGCAATCACTCGATACCGAGGTCTCTCATTAGCCGTTCGACATGTCCGGTCGCCTTGACATTGTATTTCGCCCATGCAAGGTTTCCGTCTTGTGAGACTGCGAAGGTGGAGCGGAGTGAGCCCAGGAAGGTTCGGCCGTAGAGTTTCTTCTCAGCCCAAGTGCCGTAGAGATCGTTCAGTTCTTTCTCTTCGTCGACGATTAGTTCGAAGGGCAGTTGATGCTTGCCGATGAATTTCTCATGGCTATTTGCGGAGTCCTTTGAGATGCCGATGACTCGCCAACCGGCTGCCTTCACCGCTCCAAAGTTGTCGCGAAAATCGCACGCCTGAGTGGTACAACCCGGGGTGCTGTCCTTAGGATAGAAGTAGAGGATGACGCCGCTCTCCTGCAACATTTCTGCCAACTTCACCACCGTGCCGTCGGTCAGTGTCGCCTCAAACTCCGGCGCCTTCTCGCCCACGCTCAGGTGCTTTGCCATGGTGGGTCGGGATGGCTGTTGCCTCTAACGCTGACGCTCGGCTCTCTTGCTCTTTCCACTCGCTGCGAAGACACAGATTGGACATGAGTCCATGTCGTGATGGCGGGCTGGACAGTGTTCTCTGCCGAAGAAGATGATCTGCAGGTGGCGCCTCGCCCACTCCTCCTCGGGAAAGAGCCGTTTCAGGTCCTTCTCGGTCTGTACGACGTTCTTTCCACTGCTTAGCCCCCAACGGGTTGCGAGCCTGTGGATGTGGGTGTCGACGGGAAATGCTGGGACTCCGAACGCCTGCACCATCACCACCGAGGCGGTCTTGTGGCCGACGCCAGCCAGCGCCTCGAGTCCGTCGAAGGATTCGGGGACCACTCCATCATGACGCTCGACGAGTTGTTCAGCCATCTTGTGCAGGTTCTTCGCCTTGGTCGGGGCGAGTCCAATCTCTCGGATGATTTGCTGAATTACATCGACTTTGAGTTTCACCATCTCTGCGGGAGTGGAGGCGTGGTCGAAGAGGGTGGGTGTGACTTGGTTGACCTTCTTGTCCGTGGTCTGGGCGGAGAGCATCACAGCTACAAGAAAGGTGTACGGGTCGCGGTGGTCGAGAGGAATCGGCTGTTCTGGGTAGAGCTGGTCGAGCATATCTCCGATGCGACCGACCTTCTCGGCTTTGAGCATGAAATCACTCCAAGTCGACATCAGCACTGGTCTTCCAACCATAAATGCCGGCGGCGCCGATTAGTGTGCCGGGTAGGATGTAGCAGGGCAGCCACATCCAGTTGGCCCAATCTTGGTCTGGGCCTCCCATCGCCATGAAGGCGAAGATGCCGACGAGGATTGCTGGCAGAAATGAGACGCCGGCAAAGACGACTGCGCGGGCCACTCCCATGAGGTTCGGTCTTCGGCAGGGGTCAATGAGCGTTACCGCTGCAACTCGTCGCCCTCGGTAGGAGTTAATATGTCAATTGAAAAACTGATTTTCCAATTCACTTCCCGAGCGGCAATTCAACAGGTCTTCTCGCCTAATCCAGCCTTTTCTCGCTATCTGAACGCCGAACCAGACATCGCGCAAACCGCGGGTGTCGTGGGCGTCGGGATTGATGCAGATTGGGACGCCCTGGTCGCGGGCGAATCTCAGGAAGCGCCAGTCGAGGTCAAGCCGGTAGGGGCTGGCGTTGATTTCCACCGACTTGAGTTCACCTTCGGAATTCAGTTCCCCCATTCGGCGGAGCACGGCGTGTAGATCGACCGGGAATCCATCCCTGCCCTGTAGGATTCTCCCTGTGGGGTGGCCGAGAATGGTGCAGGTCGGGTCTTCGATCGCCTTGATGAGATTCTCAGTGTTTTCCAATTCGTCCCGATTCTTCCAACTCGCTAGTTGATGGACGCTGGCGACCACATGGGTCAGAGCGTTTCGGGTTTCGTCGTCGTAGTCGAGAGAGCCGTCAGCGAGGATGTCGCACTCCGCTCCGTGAAAGATTCGGAAATCTTTGCCGCCGTCAGCCCAAGTCTCGTTCAGTTCCCGAATCTGTTCGCCCTGTGCAAGCATGTCCTCAGGCATCGCGCCTATCTGGTTGCCACCAATGTTGAGAATCTGGGAGTGGTCGGCGATTCCCAGAAACTCCCAGTCGAGGTCCATCGCCGCGCCTGCCATCTGTTCGAGTGTCGCAACTCCGTCGGAGAGAGTAGTGTGGTTGTGGAACGCCCCCTTTAGGTCGGTAGGCTTCACCAGTTCGGGAAGCTCACCGGACTCGGCCGCCTCGACTTCACCCATGTCCTCCCGCAGTTCCGGCGCCACCCAATCGAGTTCCAAATGGCGGTAGATGTCCTCTTCAGTGGCCGCTTTTAGGGAGAATTCAGCGGCTTCCAACCCTTTCAGTTCGCCAGCCTCTTCTTCGGGGAAGAGGCCGAACTCGTTGAGTCGCAGACCACGGTCGATGGCTCGCTGCCTGAGCCTGATGTTGTGCTCCTTGCTGCCTGTGAAGTAGGCGAGTGTGTAGGCGAACACATGGGGCGGCACCATTCGCACCTGAGCGTCGATGGTGCCACTTGATTCGAGGCTGGAATAGTCATCACCCCCAATCGAGTCGAAGACTCCACTGTCCAGAGTTCCGAGTCTGATTCCCTCATCGAACAGGCTCGCCTCGAGGATGACGCTTACCTTGCTCTCGCCAGCACCCTTCACCTCTGCGATGCCGGGTAGTGAGAGAATTGCTGCGCTGACCGCTTCCACATCATCCGGCTCCACCGCTGCCACGATGTCGATGTCACCGATTGTCTCCCGGCGGCGGCGAGCGCTGCCGGCGAGTTGAGCGTGCTGAACACCTTCAATCAGAGCAACATGGGCCTCAAATGCCTCCCCATAGAGCAATCCGACATTGAGCCGTCGCCGCCCTTGGAAGCGAGCGAGAAGTTCGATTCCGTCGAGAATCTTCTGCTGGCTCTTGTCGCCGAAGCCATCGAGTTGAGCGACCGCTCCCTCGTCACATGCGGCGCTCAATTCGGTTAGCGTATCGATGCCGAGTTCCTCGTGCATCGCCTTGATTCTCTTCGGCCCAAGCCCCGGAATCCCAAGCATCTCGATGATACCGGGCGGAGTTTCATCGTACAGTTTACCGATGTCACCCCAGGTTCCATTGGTGAGGGCTTCGGTCAATAATCCGGCAATTCCCTTGCCGATTCCCTTCACATCGGTGAGAGTGCCTTCACTGACCAACCCCCACAAGTCCTCTTCAAGTGAGGCGAGGGTCCTACTCGCGTTCTGGTAGGCGCGCACCCGGAAGGGATTGGCACCCTTCAGCAGAAGCAGCGTGGCGACCTGTTCCAAGACGGTTGCAATCTGCGACTTGGAGAAATGAGGCGGCTTAGAACGGCGACTCTTTGGAAGAGCCCAACCCTTCACCGTCACCATATCCAAGCCTCCTAACCACTGCACTACGCCCGACCCGCTTGAACTCTCGCGCGCACCCGCATGGCTGGTCAGCCAGCGACTCACTTTCGATGATGCATTTGGAGATAAGCAGCAAACAAGGAAACTCACTGCGTGGCTTGAAGTGACGAGCCCAACTCGGGAGGCCATGGAGTTGCTCGCGGTTTGGGAGGTACTTTCCTCTCTGTCCTGTGGCGGGGCTTTGGTCATCTGGATGAGCATCGGATCTCTTTCAAAGACGGAGGCGTCGGAAGAACGGGCTCAGCGAATCATGGTCATTCTCTGCTTCGGGGCGGCCATATCCCTGTTCGGATTGCACTACGCTGGAGGCTCGGTCTTCGGCTCTTTCATGCTCGCTCGAGTGCTTGCCGTTGTTTGTATCGCGGTTGGGCTTAGCGCATCGTTGAACATCAAAGGAAAGGAGGTTCAAGGGGAGCCGAATCCGCACCAGTTGATGAAGGCGCGGCGGGAAAGAAAAGAGGAATGATCAGAGGTCGACTCCCGGTCCTCGGGTATGTCCAACCTTGCCTTTCGGCCGCTTCCTCTTCGCCTTCTTTTTCGGAGTCTTCTCACCCTCGCTCTGGGATTCCCCATCGTCGTCATCGGTCGATTTGGATTTCGTGGATTTCGTCTTTCCAAGCTTCGGTTTCGTGGTAGAGTCCTTCTTTTTGCCAGTGGAAGTATCGATGCCATCCATCTCAGATTTACCTGATTTTGTGCGGTGTTTTGAGTCGACTATCTGTTCGTCTTCGTCATCAGTCAGGTCGGACAGCGCATCTTGCCAGCCCTCCCCCTCAATCTCAGAGTCATCGAGGCTCTCAGTCAGAACATTGAACGAATCAGTTGGAACTTCTGGCATGTTGATATTACCCACCATGACCTCGACCATTCCGTGGTCGAGTACCTTGCCCTCAGCTCCTTTGACGCCTCGCTTCGGGCCGTTTTTTTCGGGATGGGGCTCGCTCGCCATCTGTTCAATGCTGAGTTCCTCTTCGGGCGCTTCCTCCCGCTCACGCTCATCTTCGTTGGCTGCCGCATCCTCGGCTTCCTCTCGCTGTTTGCGTCGTTCAAGGACTGTTACTTGTGCACGCCGGCCGATGACCAGAAGGATGAATGGAGCGATGACCATAGCTGCGATTGCCGACTGAATTGACACCTGCCGACCAGATTTAGCAGACATCCACTCGGCCAGGTTGTTCGCCTGTCTCATGACTGGGTCAAGGCTTGGCTCCGGCTTATCCGAACTCGTTGAGGGTGAGATGTTCTGTACGAGGACGCCGAGTCGAATCGAGTAGATTGGTTTGGAGTCGCTGCTCTCGTTGAGAATTAGGTCGCCGCCGCTGAGTCCTGCGGACGTGGCGGCGAACGAAAGTCGAATTTCGACGGAATCATCGGAGATTCCATGCGGCTCTAGAATCACCTTTTGGGGCACCATGGTTACATCAATTCCCTTGCTGACATTCCAGTCGACAAGCACCCTTAGCCGATGGGCTCCCTCATTCTTGATGGTGCAGGTGAAGTAACTCGACTTCGTGGTTTGAATCGTATGGTCCGGCGGATTGCAACCGACCGAAACCACCGCCCTGTGCAGAGTGGCATCTTCTGGGAAGTGGTCGATCAATTCGGCATCAAAGTCGCCGTTGTCACCATAGCCGTCGCGGTCGAGGTCCGACCACTGGGTAGCAATATCCGGGAATGCGTCTGCCCCATCCGCCACCGTCCAGTTCTCCTCGGGGTCTGACCAGCCGTCGCCGTCGCCGTCCAAGCAACCGTTGCGGTCTTCGGTCGAGGTTCCGACGATGTTGGGGCAGTCATCCTGAGTGGCGGTGGCACTCGGTGTGGAAAGGGCAAGAATGGCCAACAGCAAGATGGCACAAACAGATGTGCTCACCACCCGGCCTCGCATACCGCGAGGCTACCGCGGTTACGATATCAAGGCTCGCTGAAACTGAGCATCCTCTACAGTTTATTTTTCCGGCTCAATCCACGGATTCTATCTTGAGTTTGTCATCGATGAAGGCGCGCATGTATTCGGGCAGTTCACCGTTCAGAAAGATGACGTCGTTCACATCTTCGAGTTTCATCAGCGAGTAGAAGATTTGCATCGCCGTCATAGGAGTGGCACTGCATCCGGTGCAGCCGCCTTCAAGTGAGATCGAGATGATTCCACCCTCGGTCGAGACCACATTGACGACACCGTCGTGCGCATCGAGCACAGCCTGCACAGGCCCCACTGAGGCGAGAATCTTCTCCACATCCAACTCTGCCACGGGCTTCCCTCGGTAGTTCGGTGGGGTTGGACCCCTTTCAACCATCGCTTAGGCTATGATGGCTGACCGCCTCTCGACCGCCATGGGCGGGCATCTGCGAGTGGCTTTGCTCGACCTGTTGGTTGAGCGGGCTGAGTTTGGGCATGGTGGCAACATGGAGGTCATTGCGCCGTTGGTAGCGAAGTACGGCAGGGTCGAGGTGTTCCTGTTAACCCCACAGTTTCAGTCGCATGTGAGCGCTCAGAAGGCGCTCATCAGTTGGACTCCACTCGTACTGACGGCCGATGATGTCCCTACTTGGGACGACGATTTCCCGTTCGTCGCTGACCGGACCGTCTCTGTCGAAGGGATCGATGTCGATGGTGAGGAGTCCGGAACTGTCCGACTGTTGCGGGTGGCACTACCCCAATCGAGGGATGGCGGCATGGAAACCTGGCTCGAACTGATGGAGATTGACGCGGTGGTTTGCACCGGAAGCCGGAGAAATGTCTCGATTCACGAGCCGTGGATGGATGAGGCGGCGAGTCTGATGCGGGCTGCGGTCAATGCAGGTTTGCCGACTCTCGGAATCTGCTTCGGCCACCAACTGCTCTGCAAGGCGCTCGGCGGCAAGGTTGTCAGGGCTGATGCGCGGACTGACGCAGTCGTGACTCTCTCGCTTACCCAGAGTGGCGCATCCGACCCACTCTTCGCAGGTTTGCCAGCCCCAATTGCCCTCTTCACCCACCAAGACCATGTCGTGGAGCTCCCGAAATGTGGCGTTCTCCTAGCCAGTGTTCCCCACAATTCCGAAACTGCGGTGAGGATTCTTGACGGTGAGGGGAATCAACTCCCCGCGTGGGGAGTCCAGTTCCATCCAGAGGCGGCGAAGCACCGCATCGAACGGTCGTTGCGACTCGGTCACATCAGTGCTGAGGAAGCAAGCACCTTCGACCGGGAACATGACGGAGCCAAGATTCTCTCGAACTTCGCGGAAATAGTCTCTTCACATCGGCGCAGTAAGCCGGTTTGAGGTGCTACACCCGGGAGTGGGGATACCCGGGGATTAGAGGGATTCGGGGCGCGGGGATGCCCCTGCATCAGGCTTGGGTGGCCTATTGTGATTGGATATCGCTTAAATGCCGACCCTAGGTCGCCGCGCCAACAGGTGATAGCATGGATACTGAACAAATGAAGATGGTCGGACAGGCTGCGGTTGGAGTCGCACTGGTTGGACTTGTGATTGCTTATGGACTCTACAGAAAGGTCGTGGGGATTCCCATCGATGACAAGAAGGTCGCTGAGATTACTCAAGAGATTCAGGATGGCGCAATGGCCTTCCTGAAGGCTGAATACAGAATGTTGGCAATGTTCGTGGCAGTAGTCGCTGTCGCACTCTACTTCGGCGGAAGTCTTGGACTCGGCTGGCAAGTCGCCGTTGCCTTCCTCTGCGGTGCGCTATGCAGTGTTGGAGCGGGCCTCTCGGGCATGCGCTCTGCGACTGCGGCAAATGGCCGGACCGCCATGGCCGCTAAGACCGGCGGTCAGGCAGAGGCTCTCCAGACCGCCTTCAACGGCGGTGCTGTGATGGGACTCGCAGTCGGTGGTCTCGGACTACTCGGCATCTCTGCCATGTACCTCTGGCTCGGAGACGACATGGCGACAGTCAGCAACATCGCTGGCTTCGGAATGGGTGCTTCAAGCATCGCTCTGTTCGCACGCGTGGGTGGTGGAATCTACACCAAGGCAGCTGATGTCGGTGCTGACCTCGTCGGAAAGATCGAGGCAGGAATCCCTGAGGACGACCCTCGCAACCCCGGTGTCATCGCTGACAATGTCGGTGACAACGTCGGAGATGTGGCCGGCATGGGTGCTGACATCTTTGAGTCGTTTGTCGGCTCGATGATTGCCGCTATGGTAATCGCAGCGGCGTCTGACTCTCTCGGCGCTGATTATGTGCTAATCCCAGTTCTCTTGGCACTGGTCGGATATCTCGCAAGCATCGCTGGAATTTTCTCAATGTCAATCTTCAAGCGGGGCGATGCAGCAGCAGCACTGCGAAACACGACCTTCGTGGGAGCAGGCCTGCTGATGGTGGGTGGTTACTTCGCGCTCAACCACTTCGGACTCCCACTAGACCCACTATGGGCCGTCGGTGTTGGTGCTGCAGTCGGCATCACCATCGGATTGGCAACCGAGTACTACACCGGAATCGAGCCGATTTTTGGTGTCCCAGTGAAGGCAATCCCATTCATTGGAGAGGCGAGCAAGACAGGACCGGCAACCAATGCAATCGCAGGACTCGCAGTCGGCATGCAGTCGGTATTCGTTCCAATCATCTTGATGTGCGTCGGAATCTACTACGCAAACGAATTTGCAGGACTATACGGAATCGCTCTAGCAGCGATGGGAATGCTCGCAACTGTTGGAGTGACGATGACGGTCGACGCATACGGCCCGGTCGCTGACAACGCTGGTGGCATCTCCGAGATGGCTGGCTTGGGTGACGATGTACGGGCTATCACCGACTCACTCGACTCCATCGGAAACACCACCGCCGCCATTGGAAAAGGCTTCGCAATTGGTTCGGCCGCACTTACTGCACTCGCGCTGTTCGCCGCCTATTCTGCAGCAGTTACCAGTTACGACCCTGACTTCACTCTCGAGTTGACCAACCCGATGGTCGTCATCGGACTTCTCATCGGCGGCTCGCTACCCTTCGTGGTGGCTGCCATGACGATGAAAAGCGTAGGTAATGCGGCAGGAGAAATGGTCACTGAGATTCGCCGCCAGTTCCGTGAGATTGACGGGCTGCTGGAGGGCAAGGAGGGTGTCAAGCCCGACTCCGCCCGATGCATCGAGATTTCGACTCAGGCTGCCCTGCGCGAGATGGTGGCACCAGGCCTTGTCGCAGTTCTATCCCCACTCATCGTTGGCTTACTACTCGGCTTCGAGACGCTTGGCGGCCTGCTCGCAGGCGCAACGGCAACCGGTGTCCTAATGGCGCTCTTCATGGCTAACGCCGGCGGAGCTTGGGACAACGCAAAGAAAGCGATTGAGCAAGGTCACATCGAGGGTGCAGTCAAGGGCGACGCATCGCACGACGCAGCGGTCATCGGCGACACCATCGGTGACCCATTCAAGGACACCAGCGGACCTTCGTTGAACATCCTCATCAAACTGATGAGCATCGTCAGTCTGGTGTTGGTTCCGGTCATCGCAAACTTCGGTTAAACCGGTGATTCGACGAAGCGCAGCCCTCTTGAGAGGGCTACCTACACGGGAGATTGAGTGAGATGGTTCGGAACAGGTCGTCGGCACTGCTTGTGGAGCGTCGGTACAGGTCGTCGCCACTGCTCGTAGAGCGTCGGAACAGACCGGCTGCATTGCTTGTCGCACTCTTCCTGCTACCTGCTTTGGTCGGCTGTCTCGGCAGTGATGAGGGCGGTTCTGACTCCGATTTTTCTGAAACCGCACCATTCGAGGTCCCGGAGTGGGAGGTCGGCGACTGGTGGCTCTACACATTCACTACGCCTGAGTTCAGCGACGACACTGCTCGACTGGTTGTGGCTGAGAACGACACAGAGGAAGGGACGGCCTACACACTGGCCATCTCGAACCATGTCGAGGCTCGACGACACGCGGCGCTGAACCACAACCCGTTTCTGGGCAGGATCACCCACGACAATCTGAGTGCCTACGAGA
>CAUZJP010000013.1:0-10918 GCA_963580235.1 Candidatus Thalassarchaeaceae archaeon | reverse complement strand
AATTCGACCTTCTCACGGCGGCGGGTGTCGTGGATTCGGAGTGGCATGCTTTCACCTGTGCGTGAATACGCCTTCGACACAGGGTAATAACCCCATCCGGCGGGCAGGGGTCATGGCGAGGCCTAAGATGACCATGCGGGACATGAGCGGCAAGGTGATTCTCATCACCGGAGCGACCCGCGGAATCGGTCGGATGGCAGCGCATGGGATCGCTCCGACTGGTGCGACGATTGTCGTCGTCGGCCGTGACCAAGCGAGGGTTGACACCTTGATTTCCGAGTTGCAGCCGATTGCAGGGTGTGGGCCACTTCACGGTGAGGTGTGCGACCTCACCGACCAAGCTGATGTCAGGGCTCTTTCTGACCGTTTCAAGACGCGGTTCGACAGGCTAGATGTTCTGGTCAACAACGCCGGAGCAATCTTCACGAAAAAGGTGAACACAGTCGATGGATATGAGCGCACCTGGGCCCTCAATCACAATGCATACTTCCTGCTCACGACACTGCTTCAGGACATACTCCGGTCTACTGGTGACGCCAGAGTGGTCAGTACCGCCTCCGATGCACATCGCCCCGGCAAGATGCATTGGGACGATCTGCAGTTTGAAAGGCGAGGTACCAAGGCAGGCTGGTCCACCTACTGTCAGTCTAAACTGGCAAACATCCTGTTCACCCGTGAACTCTCCCGTCGCTTGGATGGTTCGGGGGTTACTGCAAACTGTCTACATCCCGGCTTCGTCAACACCGGATTTTCTCGTAACAATGGTTCCATGGCTCGTCTATTGATGACTATCAGTCGGCCATTTCAGCGTAAGGACACCAAAGGGGCTGAGACTGTGGTTTGGTTGGCTGTCTCGGAGGAGGCTGAAGGGTTGACAGGCGAGTATTGCCACAACTGCAAGCCTGCAAAACCGACTGGTCGGGCCAGGAATAATGAGGATGCAGCACGGCTTTGGGGCCTTTCCGAGGAGATGACCGGCACTGTCGGTGCCTGGAGATGATTCTCCGTTCCTCGCCATCATTCAGCGATGGGAAGGTGTGTTCGCCTGAATGTAATTTCATGTTCATCACCGGAGCAAGTGAATGAGCAACATTGACGAAGCCCCTCAACTGCGGGAGTCCATGGAAGAGTTCCAGTGTTGTGGCCTGACCGTACCGAAATTGTCGATGATCGTTGGAGGCATCCTCGCAGTGTGGGGAATCGCCGCCTATGTCATCAGTGACATGGCAAGCATCACGGCGATGATTCCGACCTTCATGGGTGCGCCCATCCTCCTCATGGGATCCCTCTCCGAGAAGATACCTGAGAAGCGCAAGATGTTCATGCACATCGCAGTCGTTTTCGGTCTGCTCTCCGCTCTAGGAGGGGCTCGCCTCTTCACAATGCTAGGTGGGGACTACGACCTCGCGTTCTTCTCCCACCTTCTGCTGCTGGTGCTCGGTGGCCTCTACACCTTCGTCTGCGTGAAGTCGTTCATTCACATCCGCAAGATGCGTGAAGCAGAAGAGTGATCATTCGGCGGATGCAAGGGCTACTTGGATTTCGTCATCCTTCGCCTTAATCTGCTCCCAGAGAATCTCAGCGACATCCTTGACATCCATTTCCGCACCGACGCTCTTCAGCCCGTCATCGACCATGATTGAGCAGAATGGACAACCGACCGCGACGGTGTCGCATCCGGTCGCAGCCAACTCCTTCGCTCGAATCTCGTTGACCCGCTTGTCCGGGTCCTCCTCCATCCACATCTGGGCGCCGCCCGCACCACAGCAGAAGGAGTCCTTGCCCGAGCGGGCGGGTTCTACGTCGACTCCACCGATAATCGAGCGGGGCTCTTCGGTGATGCCCCCTATCCTACCGAGGTAGCATGGGTCGTGGAAGGTGATCTTATTCTCACCATCGCGCTCTACGTCGGGCAACTTGCCTTCCTTCTGGAGCAGAGCGAGAATCTCTGAGTGGTGGAAGACCTCCAACTCATCACCACCGTAGTCACCGTACTCCTTGCCGAGCGTGTGGAAGCAGTGCGGGCAGGATGCGACGATGCGTTTGACGCCGAGTTCCTGGAAGGTCGACATGTTTGTCTCGGCCAGCATCTGGAAGAGGTATTCGTTGCCCATCCGCCGCGCTGAGTCCCCCGAGCAGCCCTCCTGCATGCCGAGGATCCCGACATCCAAACCGGCCTTCTTGAGCAGAGAAATCGTCGCCCTCGCGACCTTTTGGTTGCGCTCGTCAAACGACGCTGCACAGCCTACGAAGTAGATGTATTCCGCCGGCTCGCCAATTTTGACATCCAAGTCAGCCGCCCAGTCGCCACGCTCGTGCGCCCCAAAGCCATACGGGTTGGAATTCGTCTCAAGATTTCCAAGGGCCACATTGAATTGTTCGGGGTAATCCATCGCCTCCATCATCAGGTGGCGGCGGGCATCGGTCAGTTTCGGAACATGCTCGATGTAGAGCGGACAGGCATCCATGCAGGCGTGACAGGTGGTACAGGCCCAAATCGCCTCGGTGGTGAAGCGGTCGATGATGCTCTCTCCTGGAGTATCCCCCTTCAGTAGGATTGGAGCGTGCTCGTTTGCGTAGTCTCGAACATCATGGATGATCTGCATCGGGTTGAGTCCCTTGCCTGATTCGTAGGCCGGGCAGACATCCTGACAGCGGGCGCAGCTGGTGCAGGACCAGCCGTCGATGAGTTGTCTCCAAGTCAATTGCTGATACTGACTGACACCGAAGGTCTCGATGTCGAGGTCCTCAAGCGGCACCGCCTTGCCATCCTCGCCGACCGCCAGCGGGCGCATCTTCGCCAGCGGCTCAGTGTCGTGGAAGAAGACATTTGGAAATGCCATCACAAGGTGCATGTGCTTGGATAGTGGGATCAGCACAAAGAAGAGGCATATCGCCAATATGTGGGCCCAATAGGCGCCGGTGACCGCCCCCTGTGTGACACCATTCGCCGCTACCCACGCTCCGATAGGTTCCCAAGTCTGAGAGGGCGTCTCATAGGCTTCGATCACGAAGGCAGTCGTCGTAATCGTAAGAATCAGAATCAAGATGAAATTCCCTTCCCATTGGGACTCTCCCTTCAATTTCTCGGGCGAGAAAACCACCCGTCGGATGAGTGCTGCCAAACAGCCGACAAAGGCGAGGGAATAGCCGAGTTCCACAATTCCGTTCCACGGGCCAAGGAGGACACTTGGGAGGATGTTGTCGGAGAAGAAATTGGCAGTGGCGAGGTCGAACATGTCAGTGGAGAGCATCAGGAATCCCCAGAACATCAGCACATGCATCGTGCCTACTACGCGGTCTTCCAGAACCCTCTTCTGACCGAGCCAGCCAATGATGAGTTCGCGCACGCGGACGCCCCATGAGTCGAATCGGGAGTCGGATGTGCCGAGCATTACCAGCCGGGTCGCCTTCGTCACTTGGATGGCGAAGAATCCAATCGACGTGCCGCCTAGAACAAGGAGAATCACCCAACCCGGAATCGGGCCGTAGGAGAGGAGGAGTGGATGTTCCATCTCGACCGCCTCACCGCCGGTGGAAGTCCGGCGTGTTATGCCGATTGAGAGAACGCCCTTCAACCAACCGCTCCCCCCCAACCCCTATGGCCGGAAGCGGCTGACAGGCCCACATGGTGCGCGCCTCTGCTCCGGGCAAGTGTATCCTGTTCGGTGAGCACGCCGTGGTCTACGGAGAGCCTGCGGTCGCGGTTGCAATCGATGCTAGGGTGCAAGTCTCCATGGCCCCTTGCAAGGGTGAGTGGAAGTTGGATGGTAATCCGTTGATCGCTGAGCGCCACCCGCATGTCGTCTCGTTGCGTGATGCGGTCGTAGGCGCTGAGTCGCCCCCTCATTCGCTGCTGGTGCAGAGCGAACTGTTCCCTGCTGCGGGGTTGGGCTCCTCCGCTGCTCTTTCCGCAGCAACCTGCGCCGGGCTATTGCAGCTGGTGGGCGACGAAATGGATTCTGAGCGAATTGCGACATTGTCACATTTGGCTGAGGCGGCGGCGCAGAAGGGGAGAGCGAGCCCAGTCGACACCAGTACTGCTACCTTGGGTGGTTGTGTAATGCTCTCAGACGAGAAAGAATCGTTTGCTGACTGGCGCTACACCCGAACTCTGGAGACTCCCGATGGAGAATTTAGTTGGGAGATACATTCCGTCGATTTGGCCGAGCGCGCCAAAGATGCTTGGCTCGTCGTAGGAAGTACGGGAATCCACTCACCCACTGGAAAGATGGTGTCTGGCGTAGCTGAGTTGCTCACCCAGCGACCCGAACTCCGTCAGGAGATTACGAAGATGGGTGTTGTCGCTAGGGCAGGGGTCGCCGCACTTTCAGTCGGAAACTTGGAGGAGGTTGGCGACTTGATGGACTTGGCTCACTCACTGCTGCAGGAAATCGAGGTATCCTGTCCCGAGTTGGATCGACTAGTAGAGGTCGCTCGCCCGACCTCGCTCGGAGCGAAGCTGACCGGAGCGGGTGGGGGTGGCTGCATGATTGCTCTGACCCTCAATCCCAAGGCGACGGCGGAGGCGATTGAGATGCGTGGCGGCAGGGTCATCATCACCCCACTTGGAGCCCCCGGAGTGAGAATTGAAGAATCACCGTGAAAATTGATTTTTCAATTGGGAAATTGGACGAAAGCGTGATTTCTTAAGTAATGCCCTTTAAATAGGGTGCGAAGGTGGCGAGCCGCATGAGCAGTGATGAAGAACGCCTAACTGTCGTTAATGTGGTAGCCTCCACTCGTGTGGCTGAAGAACTCGACCTCCCGGACATCGCAATCCAACTTAATTGCGAGTACGAGCCAGAACAATTCCCCGGTGTGGTTTACCGTGTGGTCGACCCAAAGTTGGCTATCCTAATGTTCCGCTCCGGCCGTGCCGTCTGCACTGGCGGAAAGAACAGAGACAACATCAAGACAGGAATCGAGCGAATGATTGGCGACCTGCGGGCTGCCGGAATCGAGACTTGGGATCTCGATGATGTTCAAATCGAAGTGCAAAACATGGTTGCGACCTACGCTCTCCACTACCCCGAGGACTACGATGGCCGAGCCCGATTCGACGACCAAAACATCATGGTCATCGAAGATGGCGATAAGCTCATTCTGGCCACCGACGAACAAAAAGAGGATGATGATGTAGAGAAGCGGAAACTGCATGCTGACGACCCTCTAGCAGGGTTGCCACGCCGATTGAACCTCAACAACCTGACATTCCACCTTCCGTTCGACAAGGTCGAGTACGAGCCCGAGCAGTTCCCCGGTCTAATTTACAGATTGGACTTTCCAAAGGTTGTCTGCCTGATTTTCGGCAGCGGCAAGATGGTGATTACCGGTGCCCGCCACAAGGATGAGATTCTTGAGGCCGTCCAAATCATCCAAGACGAACTCGCCGACCTACTCTGAATAGGATTTCTCGCCTCTAGATATTGAGATTCTCTTGAGGATTGATTGCCAACCCCGATAGTGGAAAAATCGCAGGGCGTGTGCTCATAACTTGGGAAGGTTTGGGATAATCATGGGTGAGGGTGCTACGGCCGATTTTCTGCCTGAGGTGGAGGTGCGCGCCCTCTCTCTCTTCTTCGCAGATTTGGTGAAGTGGATTCATACCTCAATTCCAATTTACACCTTGGTCGGCTGGGCCCTGCCAGGGGAGCAGTCGTGGTGGCTGACATTGTTTCTCGTCCCTACCATGAAGATACATTGGATGACCAACGACAACATCTGCTTCCTCTCAACACTCGAAGCGAAGTTGCGTGGTAATCCCAACGCGGGCACACAAGAACAGCAGGGTCTTCTTCACCGAATTTCAGTCGCCCTTTTGGGAAGCCGATCACCTTCTGAGGAGACAGTTGTACTGGTAGCGGAGGCAGGGATGTACCTCGCATGGGTGCTTTCTGCCCTCAGGCTGTTCGTCATTTGAGGTGTCGGCGTGCGCCGGGTCCTCGCATCCCTGACTCGGTTAGCCCACTACGCATACTTCATCTTCATCATCATCGGCTGGGCGCTGCCGTGGTGGCGATCCTGGCTGTTCCACGCCCCGTTCGTTCTGATTACACGCATCCACTGGCGACTGAATGAGCGCCGCTGCATCTTCACCACCTGGGAGGTCCAGCTCTTGGGTGAGGAGTTCACTCCAGACCATGAGGAGGGGTGGTTCGTGAAGGAGATCTTTGAGAAGTTCACGGGGTGGCGACCGGCGACCGAGTTCACCCGGCGGTTGATGCTGGTCTGGATGTATGGTGGAGTGACAATCAGTTTGGTCCGATTGTGGCTCCATTTCGGCTGATTTACATCAGCCATGGCGGGGATTGATTGATGAATGGAAGAGGGTCTGCCGAACACATGGGTCGGTTGGATAGAGGCGGTCATGGACTGCAGGGCTCTCTGCTTGTGGTTTTGCTACTGTTGGTCAGTGGTTGGTCTGGCATGGCATCGCTGGAACACGATGACATCTCCGAATTGTCCCCCGAAAAGGTGTTTTGGGTTGAGGCTCGGGCCTCAGGTGGGGATGCTGATGTTCCTTCTTGGAGAGTAAATGACCTTTGGACTTACGATGGATACATGGATGTGGCAACCTTGCTTGCCAACAGCGGCGTATCCTCCAACATCCAAACACTCACCGGCGACCTCGACATGTGGGTTGAAGACATCTTGTTCATGACCGTCGAGAACCAGAGTACGCTGGTCTACAAGGTCCGTTCCCACGCATTGTTCGAGGCGAACGGTGTCAGCTTGGACGGCACCAACGGAAACCTCGATGTTGACTACGACCAGACCGACTTCGTCAGAGTGAGCGATCTGGCCACGGTCCAGATGACGATGGATATCGATGTCACATTCTACGCCTTCGGAATTTTTGCTGTCGATGTCGGACAGATGATTATCACCAACGAATACAGCCCTCCTCGAGAGCAGTATGACTTCCCACTTAGGGTCGGTGAGGCTTGGACTAACAACTACACTAATTCTCTATCTTGGGCCGGTGCGTCAGACTACTTCCCCATCCCCGAGGACAGCGTTGAGCAGGGCTCGAGCGGTCACGGTGTAGTGGCATATGGTGACCCAAATGTACCCTACGGTACTGGCTGTGCAGGCTCCTACAATGTCACTTCGTACGACTCCAACGGCACTCCAGACGGGTTTCAGTGGTGGTGCCCCGCTGTCAGCAACGATGCGTGGCGCCACATCGAGATTGAATTGGGTCTGGAAATAGACTTCAAGTTGAAGAGCATCACTCCAGTACAACGCAGCACGAACATCGATGTCGACTTGGATTATCCAATATGGGTTCCCAACGCCAACTTGTCAGCATGGGTCAATGTGACTGACGCTAGCGGAAACCCGCTCAACGGGCAGACCGTTCAATTCCGCTACGAGTGCATTGGCTACTCGACCTCGTTGACCACTGCGGCAAACGGTTCGGCCCATGTCGTCTTCAACACCGGCAGCGCTCTCGATCCGTCTCCGACCACTACCGACTACGCCAGCCACGGCGTCATCGCTTGGATGAGCGGCAGTAAGAAAGTAGGCGTCGACACCATCACCTTGGACGACCAGTTGGCACTGTTGGATTACCTGCCTCGTCCCGTCGGGGTTTCCGTGGAACGGACGAGGGATGGCCACACGGTCTCACTGAATTCCGTGATTGGCTACACCGCTATTCCTGGCGACTCATTGGAGTTCTCCGTTCCCATCCTGAACAAGGGAATCTTCGCTGGCCCTACCTCGACACTGGAGGTTACCGCACCAGACGGCACCACAAGCCGGGTGCCAGTACCGGAGTTGGCCTCGCAAGAGGAGGCTCTAGTCTCCATCACTTGGAATGTGCCACCAACTCAACCGGTAGGAGATGTTTCAATCATATTCGAAGTAGACCCCGACGGTTTGATGACCGATGATGCAAACCAGTCGAATGACATCGGCGAGTTCGAGATGTTCATCGGTCGGCTCCCCGAAGCGAATCTGATTCAACCTCCGGCGACCAAGACGATGACGATGATTCCGCTCGATGCGAGGAACAGCATCGATCCGGACGGAGGAAGCCCTCACTGCACCTTCGTGGTGGAGGTGGATGTGGCGACGAACGAGACCTTTGAGGAGGATGACTGTCTTCTTGAGAACAGTTGGGACGACGACGGCCAATACCATGTATGGCTGACCGTGACCGATGACGAGAACGACCAAGATTTCGCCCAAATCACCGTGACCATCCTAAACCGCGTCCCATGGGTAAACATCACTTCGCCGAAGCCGGCCATCGCCGTTGAGAGCACGATCACCTTCGACGCCCACGACTCCGGTGACCCTGACACACGAAACCCGAACGCCCCCGTCGACCTACTTTGGCAGCCTCCTTCGCGGAGTGACGGGATCGCATACGAATGTGAGCAGGGTCTAGTCGGGATGGAGTGCACGGTCACTCCTCTTGAGGAGGGAATGTTCCAGATGCGGGTGACTGTCGAGGATGATGATTTCGCGACGACGAGCAACTGGTTCGACCTGTTGGTGACCAACATCGCGCCAAGCGATGCCCGGATTACGATGTGGCGAGGTGATGAGCAGGTACTCGATGAAAGTAACAGAACACCGCCGATTTGGGAGATATTCGAAGATGAGCCAATCACCCTCCGAGGGGACGCTCACGACTCTCTCAACGACATGGACTCGCTCTCTTGGGGATGGCAGCCCGATCTGGACATCGACCCGAACTGGTACCTTGAGACGGTAGGTCCGAGTTCTGAGATTCAAGTCACATGGCAGGAGTCCGGAGGGCACATCATCGCGATGGAGGTCATCGATGACGATGGTGAGAGTTCCGGCGTTGTGAACGGCTGGCTTGAGGTGAAGAATGTCGCCCCGACAGTTGAACCGTTTGGCCTACCAATGATGATTGCAGAAGATGATCCTGTGGAGTTGACCGGAGTCTACTCGGACACCTCTTCCGACCTAGATTCATTGAGGGTCTGCTGGGACATCGACTTCATGGTCGACTTAGACGAAAACGGTGACTTCATGGATGACTGCGATTATGAGGGAGCCCATCTCGCTCACGCATGGGCAGTGCATGGTGAGCACAAGGTCCGCTTCCATGTCACCGACGACGACAACGAACAGGCTGATGCATTCGTCAATGTGTCAGTCGTCAATCGGCCTCCCAAGGCAATGGCGGAGGCCGAGCATCTCACCTTGAAGGTTGGAGAGGAGATAGTCATCTGGACCAACGGGACGAGCGACTCGGCATCAGACATGTCCAACCTACGATTTGAGTGGGACCTAGACACATTGTCTGACTGGGACGATGATGGCGACCCAGCTAATGACATCGAGTTGACGACCGAGATCAATCAGCCATTACGCCATGTTTTCCTCACAGCAGGAACCAAGAACATTCGCCTGCGAGTCTCCGACGAGTCGACCACTTCGACAGTTGACCTGACCATCGTTGTCGAGCCGGACGAGAAGAGTCTCTTGGGATGGTTCGACAAGAACACTGCCGGTGTAAGCAATTACGTCATCATATTGGGTCTCGTTCTGGTTGCGCTGCTAGGTATCTTGGCTTTCACCACGATGAGACGGAGTGGTCGACCACAAGGTGAAGATTGGCTCTCTGGTGGTGCTCTGTTTGAGGAGACTCCACTAACCTCTGCGCCGCCGAATTATGCCTTTGATGGGCCTCAAAATGCCCAACAGGATGCGGCGCCCGCATTGCTCGACAACGCTCTCCAGCCGGTCGGTGGGGGAGTGGAGGGAACCGTTGACGGTGGACAAACCACATCGGAGGTAGCTGCCCCTCTCGCTGACACCCCTGATGCGCCCACCGGGCCACCACCTCAAATCCCCGCCGAGGGGCTGCCTCCCGGCTGGACTCAGGAGCAGTGGGAATGGTATGGCCATGAATGGCTTGAGGAGCAATCTCAAGCCCCGCCCGGGCTTGCTGACAGCCTCGATTTCGACCTTTGAGCCGGCTCGCAAATCTCTCTGACCCTAAGGGGATGGTTGATGAATCCCAAGTAGCCTGCCCATTACATGGGCAGCCAACCCGCCAACCACCGAATGTTCTCCTCGCTTGTTCTAGTGCTCTTGCTGCTGTTCGGCAGCATCGGTGTGCTCGCATTGGGTGAACCGGACAAGGCCCCCCCACAGAACTTGGAGGACGAGCAGTTTGCCGGTGCTCGATTATCTGACGCCGATGTCGATGTGCCCGTCCTTCACAAAGGCGACCGTTGGACCTACGACGGCTTCTTTGATGTCGCTGAGATGATCAGCAACTCAGGGGTGGAGACCGACGCTGAGGCGCTGATAGGTGAGTTGGACATGTGGGTGGATGACTTGACCACATGGACGGTGGACAACCACAGTTCGGTTGCCTACCGGGTGAAATCGGAAGGACAGTTCGTCGGTCTGAACATCACATTGAGCGGCACTCTCGGTGATATCACGGTAGATTATACCTCCTCTGACATCATTCGAGCCGGTGATCTCGCAACCATCAGGAATGAGGTATACATGCATGTAAAGTTCTGGATCAACCCCTCCCAATACATCGACGTAGCGGAAGTCACAGTCACCGATTCATTCTACGAACCTCGCGAGGACTACGATTTTCCGCTGAATGTCGGTGAAGAGTGGAGCAATGACTTCCTCGATGTGAATTGGTGGCAGGGCGGTTCGAACTTCTTCACCATTCCAGAAGATGAGACCTTGTCCTTTGAGACGACACATCAGGTGATGAGCGTGGGCGACCCGGTGGTCGAGTATACAGGCTGCGAAAACTCCTACAATGTGACCGCCTTCGATGAGAACGATAGCGTGGAGTCGTTCCGCTGGTGGTGTCCGAGTGCTAAGAACGACGCTTGGCGCCACTTCGAAAATGCCCTAGGGATGTATGTCGACTTCTATCTGAAGGACTTCGAGC
>CAUZJP010000012.1:0-11154 GCA_963580235.1 Candidatus Thalassarchaeaceae archaeon | reverse complement strand
CGGGCGACCTCGGTCTGGACTTCTACGAGCCAAGAGTTAGGCGCGCCGCGGAGTGAATCCAAATGTCACTGATGGTCCTGCTTCGGCACGGACAATCCGTCTGGAACGCAGCCAACAAATTCACCGGCTGGACCGATGTTGACCTTTCTGAAATTGGCGAAGAGGAGGCGAAGGCGGCGGGTGAACAACTCGCTGAAGTTGCCTTCGATGTCATCTACACGAGTGACTTGATTCGCGCCCAGAGGACGGCCAAGATTGCGATGGCATTCAACACCGCCTCAGACTCGCCGACAACCATCACCGACTGGCGACTCAACGAGCGCAACTATGGTGATTTACAAGGCCTCAACAAAGACGAAACTAGAGAGAAGTTTGGGGCTGAGCAAGTCCAAATCTGGCGGCGCTCGTACGATGTTCCCCCACCGGGAGGAGAGAGTTTGGAAACTTGCGCTGAGCGGACGATTCCCTCTCTTGAGGAATTGATTATCCCCGATTTGGAGGCTGGAAAGACCATTCTTGTGGCGGCACACGGCAACTCACTGCGCTCAATCGTAATGCACATCGAAGGGCTCACCCGAGAAGAGGTCCTCTCCCTTGAGATTCCAACCGGCATACCACGCTCATACGACTACCAAGATGGTAAATTCACACGCCTTGACTAGTAGGGCGGCGGGGCTCGCTGTCGGTAGAGCCAGCGTAGAAGAAGAGAGGCTCCGGCGAGGGCCAATGTCAACGCAATCCTGTCCGATAGGGCTGCTACCCACTGAGTCGCGAACGGCGTAAAGAGGGCCCCCAACGCACAGGCTAGAGAACCTGCGGAAAGAGTCCTAGAGGCGTACATCGAAGTCTGGATTCGGCTGACATGGTCGAGCCACCACCCTGTTCTCGGAGGTACCTCCTTCCCCCACGCCAATGCAAAAGCGGCCTCCTCGAGCACCTGCTCATACTCCCAGATGGGGACTCCGCCCTTGTGGCTGTCAAGAGCCTTGGAGGAACGAGCGCGGGGGGGTGCCTCCTCCCGCCATCCCTCAAAGAACGCCTTGCGTAGCCGCTGCTCATCAGCGTGCGAGAGCTCTTGACTCTCAGTGAGTCGGGCGATGGAACAGTATCCCGCAGCGACATCACGGAGAACCGGAAAATCACATGTTCTGGGAAGGATGGCGTTTGGAACGCCGTCGAAGCAGCCGGCGAGGTGGTAATCCCCCTGCTCGTCGATTCTGACATTCTCTAGTCCGAAGTTGCGATGGGTGATCGTCGCTCGCGTGTCAGATGAGTGGGGTGCGCGCCACAGCGTGTTGCTGACCACCCGCTGTTCGAGTTCCTTCAGCCGCCCGTTCCATCGCCTCTGGTCGTTTGGAAGGGAACGTCGAACCAAGGCGATTTGGTGAAATCTGCCCAGAAGACCTCCGCTCTTGTTGCAAATCGCCATCGCTCCCGCAAAGTCACCCGCAGTGAACTTGGTTGCTGCCAATTCGGCAGCGGTCTTACCCGACTCGCTTCGAAAGAAGAGCACGAGGTCCCGCCCCTTCCATTGAATTCCTCCAGTTGCCGAATCGAGTAATTCACTGCTCAACTCGGCAAGTGTGCGGCCGTGGCCACACTCATCAAGCGGCAATATCTTGGCTACTAGCCGCCGCCCCGAGCCCTCACGAATGTCGTAGGTGGGCCCACCCCAGCCTTCGCTCTTCTCAACGGTTGCAGAGGTCAGATCGGGTGCTTCACCCCACCGCTTTCCACCGCCGCCGACAGGTAGCATCCGCTGCCACCAGGAGATTTCATCCAAGTCGCCACTCGGCCAAACCATCAGGTAGCTGTCGTGGATGGTGTGGAGTCGCCACGCCTCAAAGCCGAGCGGAGCCTGCTCAGCGGCCGGGTCAATCGCCTGAGCAATCCCTGAGGGAAACCAATCCGCATCGGAGAATTGCTCTACGGACAATCTCGGACCCATGTCGCTCCCTCGGCCATCCCAAGGGTTCGCGCCCTTTGCTTCTGCGGAGCCGGCCCATGCCCGAAGCATTCACAGGGGGCCGAGGTGCGAGAGGGTGCTGGGAGAGAGATGTCTGACCTGCCGCTCGCCGTCGATTTGGATGGCACCATCATCCTCACCGACATGTCTGCGGTGACCATCAAGAGGGTCTTGCTTAGACGCCCATGGCTGATTCCATGGGTCTTGCTGAAGGAAATCACTGGGAAAAGGCCGCAATGGAAGTTCAAACTCGGCCAAAAACTCAATTTCAAGCCCTCCGAACTGACCTATCACGAGGAGTTCATGACCTGGCTAAGAGAGCAACACGCAAACGGTCGAACCCTCATTCTCTGCACCGCCTCCACACGCGCGGTCGCCGATAAAATCGCTGACCACCTCGGCCTCTTCGAGGATGTCATGGCCACAGACCTAGGAGCCAATCTGGCAGGGGGAAACAAGGCTGCGGCGTTGGTTGAGCGATTTGGAGAGAGGGGTTTCGGGTATGCTGGAAACTCGAAGTCTGACTTGGCGGTCTGGCCCCACGCCGGTGAGGTGATCGTGGTGAATGCCCCACCTTCCGTGAGGAGCAAGGTCGAGGCTACTGCCGACCTCATCTTCGACTGACTGACGGCTACTTCTTGCGGACACTGTTGCACGACTCAACGACCGACCCCGCATCACTACTGACCATGAGGTCGGCTGGGTCCGAATCGCACTTCAGCCCATCGACCGGTCCGTGCGAGCCATCAAACGGCAGGGCGCAGTCGCAAACTTTGGCCAGCGCCTGTGTGCAGCGGATGAGGGGATTGATTGGGACGCATCGGGCAAGCACTCGACAACATCGCGAGATGGCTACTGAAGTGGCGCATCATACGCGGCCCGGCCCGATACCTCGCAAATTCTCGCTACGCCTACAGCATCATCTCTAGAACAGACCGAGTTAGGACTAACAGGCTACGAGACAAAATCAAGCGCAGCGAGATGCCGCAGCATGTCTCCATCATCATGGACGGCAATCGCCGCTTCGCATGGTCGCAGGAGTTGGGACGGGAGGTAGGCCACCAGCACGGCAAGGAGAAGTTGAAGGAGGTGATGGATTGGATCCTCGACCTGAAGATTCCCTATCTGACGGTCTATGCGCTCTCAACAGAGAATATGACCGGCCGAGAAGATGACGAGTTGGACACCCTGTACGACCTCTACGTCACCGGGTTTCAGGAAATTTGTTCGGACCCTCAAATCCACTCCAGTGGAGTCAAGGTGCAAGCGGTTGGGCGACTGGAACTGCTTCCCGAAAGAGTACAGAACGCCATCAAAGTCGCCGGAGAGAAAACCGGTGAGTACACCAACTTCCTGTTCACGGTCTGCCTCGCCTATGGCGGAAGAGAGGAGATCGTCGACGCCGTGAGGGAACTCGCCGACGACCATGCGCAAGGAAAGATATCGCTCGACGCCATCGACACTGACGCCATCTCAAACCGTCTCTACACCGCCAACCTGCCCGATCCCGACCTCGTGATTCGGACTTCGGGAGAAGAGCGTATCTCCAACTTCCTATTGTGGCAAATCGCCTACTCCGAACTGCACTTCACAGATGTGCACTGGCCGTCGTTTTCGAGAAACGACCTCTACGAGGCGATTGACTCCTACCAAAAGCGCAAGCGGCGCTACGGATTGTGAGTCGTTGGGGGCGGTATTGTGAGCGTAGCCGAACGAGATGACGGCGGCTATCGGAATCCGGCGCTGACGGTCGATGCGGTCACCGTGCGAACTGGCGAGGACGGCCTCGAGGTGCTGCTGATACGACGAGGCGAGGAGCCTTGGAAGGGGTGCTGGGCGTTTCCCGGCGGATTTGTCGACTATGGCGAGAACCCCGAAACTGCAGTGGTTAGGGAGTTAGCCGAGGAGTGTGGAGTCGAAGGAAAAGTCACGGGAATCATCTCGGTACGAGGTGAGCCCGGGCGTGACCCGCGTGGTCATGTCGTCACCATCTTCTATGCCGTCGAGGTGGCACCCGAATCTGTTCCAGTTGCCGGAGATGATGCAGCCCACGCCGAATGGGTGGCACTGGGTGAAGTCGACCTTGGAGAGATGGGAGCAGACCACGCTCAGGTGATTCTACTGCTGCAGTCGAACTGAGTCCGCAGGGAAATACTTCAAAGTCCTCAAGCGCGGTAGTCTAGACATGTCCAAGAAGACGCAGACTAGTGAAGTTGTGATTCGAGGATCCGGCGGCATCGAGGTCAGCCGGGACGAGAAAAAGGAGGTCTCGGAGGGGGGTATGTCACGGGGGACGAAGGCTTTCATCGCCTTCGATGTGATATTCGTGCTTCTCATGTTGGTGTACTTCATCGGCTCAGGGCCCTGACCCACTGTATCCCTCTAGCGTGACTCCCGCTCAATCCCAGAGTGACTCGAGTTGCTCCTTCACACCACTCCAGGCGACGGGCATCGCTCCACCCTGCATTCTAGCCACAACAGCCTCTCTCCACGCCGCAACCTCGTTGTTGAGTGCTGGCCCCTTCACCGTGGACTCCACCCGGAAGAGGATTCCACCGCCGAGGAATGGGTCGAGAAAACCCCTCTGTGCCTTGGAGACAAGTAGGGTTGGAACGCCTTGACAGACCGCTTCGTGGGCGACTGTGACCGATTCGGAGAGAACTCCGTCGAACTTCGTGAGCTGGCCGGGAAATCCCCAAGGGCCGCCATTGGGCTGGTTTTCAGCCATCGTCGTGACTTTCATCCCCAAATCCGGAATTAGACTCGCTGCGGAGACCAACTCGGCCTTGTCGTGTGCTCCACCGCCCGCTAACGACCTGTGGAAAATCTGTGGAATTCCTCCACCCGTGCCCGCTCCGCCCCTACTGGCGCTGCCCACTAGAGTCGAATGAGGTGGCTGAAGATAGGCGTGTGGCAAGTGTCCTTCCAAATAGTGAATGCGGGTTCCTCGCTTCTTGCAGGCAGATAGAAATCCGCCGTCCAAATCCTCTCGCCAATCGGCCGGTACCACGACATCGGTCGCCGCTGACAGGGCCAACCGGTGGGCCAAATGGTGGATCTCTGTGTCGGTGATGTACCAGCGCTCCCTCACCCGCGCCCGCTTTGCCGCCCTCAATTCCAATGGTGCGCCCTTCGAAATAACCCGCTGAACTGGATGTCCCAATACTCTGCGTCGAACCAGCACTTTACGTACTGCTCGAATACGCCTCAGGGCGCGCCACTCCTTCTGCAATGGCAGAAGACCTGATCCTGCCGGCCGCTCCACCCAAATCGTTTCTCGGGCCGGAAGTGGTGAAACTTCATCGGCAAGCATCGCCTCAACTTCTGGGCGGCGAGTTGCCACCAAGATGTCCATTTTTGACCCCTCACTTAGGAAGCCTCGGAAGAGTTGGAGGTGGGCTGGATGGTCGAGAACCCAACAGGTCACCGGCCTAGCCATAACCGCCCGAAATTGCCAAGCCGCTTGAAGAGAATGGCTATTGGCGCACGCCTTCGTCGCCTCAACATGGGAAAAGAGCGAATCGAGGTCGAGGGCGGTAAGACATACGGCCCATATTCTCCTGGTGTGAAGGCGAATGGTGTCGTTTGGTTGGCTGGACAGATTGCGCCTGAAGCGGGTGATGACATCTCCTCACAGACTGCTGCGTGCCTTGAGAAAATCGACGCACTGCTCGCTGCTGCCGGCGTTTCCAAGAATGAGGCCTGCTTCGTTCAGGTGCTGCTCGATGACATCGCTGACTTCGCTGCGATGAACGAGGTCTACTCCACCTGGGTGGGTGAGATGGAAATCCCCCCTGCAAGAGCCGCTTTTGAGGTCGCTGCACTGCCTCGGGACTCAAAAGTTGAGATTGTCGTGCAGGCAATTGAACAAAACTGCTGTTGATATGCAGCCGTAGGCGCTTTTAGCGAGGTGCGAGTCGCCGAGGCGATGGATAGCGAGGCGTGGCCCGAGGGGCTCGACCGCGAGAAGGCAGCAGCGGCCTTCAAGGCGTACGATATTCGAGGCATTGCCGGCGACCCGCTGACAGCCGCGTTCGGACGCCGGCTCGGGCGTGCCCTCGCCACCTTCCTCGACTGTGAATCACTCGCCGTGGCCCGCGACATCCGAGAGTCCGGCCCAGAACTCCACGCCGCTTTCGTCGAGGGCTTGTTCGAATCGGGAGTCGATGTACACGACCTCGGAATAATGCCGACAGGGGCACTCTACCACGCCACCTATGCCCTAGATGTCGACGGTGGCGTGGTCATCACAGCGAGCCACAATCCACCTGAATACAACGGCTTCAAGATGTGCCGCGGAACGGCCGCGATGGCTGGCGAAGAGTTGCAGAAACTTCGTGAAGTCTTCGAGGCTGGAGAGTTCCGGTCTGGGCAGGGTGAACTTGTGAAGGTGAAGGATTTCCAAGAGCATTATTTCGATGCGATAATCGAATCTTCCGGCAGACCTCGGCGCACCGTCAAATTGGTCGTCGATTCAGGAAACGCAGTACCTGGTCCCTTCGTCAAGGCGATTCTGAAGGCGCTCGGAGCAGATGCAACCTGCATCCTCTGCGACTGGGACAACACCTTCCCCATCCACCCACCCGACCCCACCAGACCTGCGAACATGGTGCTCCTAGGAGATATGGTGGTCGAACATGGGGCAGAGTTCGGCATCGGAGTCGATGGTGATGGCGACCGTATGGGCATGGTGGACGAGTTGGGC
Source organism: Candidatus Thalassarchaeaceae archaeon (assembly GCA_963580235.1). Classification (GTDB taxonomy): domain Archaea; phylum Thermoplasmatota; class Poseidoniia; order Poseidoniales; family Thalassarchaeaceae; genus MGIIb-Q1. The sequence goes on along the minus strand of CAUZJP010000012.1, from coordinate 4,483 downwards.
AACTTCATCCATCCAGACCGACTTTTGGCGCTGTTTGCGGCAGACATTCTCTCCCAAGTCGACGAAGATGCGAGCGACGAGGCGCGAACCGTACTGTTCGATGTCAAGTGCAGTATCTCACTGGCTGAGACAATCTCGAAACACGGAGGCATCCCGAAGATGATGCGGACCGGCCATTCGTTCCAGAAACTCGCATTGCGAGAGGCCCCCGAAACACCTCTTGCCGGCGAGATGAGCGGCCACTTCTTCTTCAACGACCGCTGGCCGGGATTCGATGACTCGCTCTACTGCATCGCTCGCATGCTCGAGTTGGTTGCGCGCGAGCCCTCGCCGAGGAGGGGAGGCAGAACATTCTCAGAACGGTTGGCCGAAATCCCGACCTATCCAAGCACGGGTGAGGCGAAGGTTCCCCTAGTCGGCGAGAGGGTTGAGGTGATGCGCTTCGTGCAGGAGTCATTCGCCGACTTCGAGATGGTAACAGTTGACGGAATCCGCATCAACTTCCAAAATGATGAGTGGGAGGGGTGGTACCTTTGCCGACCTTCCAACACGGAGCCGATCCTCGTGATGCGAGCTGAAGCGACTACAGAGCTGGGTCTCGCCGCCATTCGAGCCGAAGTCCAATCTCGAATCGGATTGCGCATCGATTTAACAAAATTCGACGAAGCGTAAGCCGGTGACTACTCTTCCTCGCCCCAACCGTCGTCATCCACGCCCCAGCCGTCGGCTGCGGTCGATTCTTCCGCAGCTTCGTCGTCTGCGTGAACCACCTCGTCTTCCTTGGCGACTGACTGCACCTCAGATTCATCGACTTCGCCAACCTCGACATCCTCGGCTTCCTCGGCTTCGTCCTCCTCGGAGGTACCGACAAGCAGCGACATCGCGAGTGCGGTGTCAATCGCCCTCTGCTCTTCGGTGGTCGGTAGCGGATCGGAGGGGGGCATGGGGGCGGGAGGAATCATTCCGGAGGGAGAGGAGAGGGTGTTTTCGGGAGTAGGAGATGGTGGTGTGGCATAGACCACATTGGCGGTGGTCCCACCTTGAGTACCGGTGCCAGCGGAAGCCGATGTCAATAGTTCAGCACCATCAGGAGCGGGTGGAGGGGCAGTGCCATGCTCTTGCCATGAGCGCGCGATGTCGGCGGCGCGACTCGTCCTGCCTTGGTCAGCCTCCGTCTCATCCTCATAATCCTCGTATTCGTCATCATCCTCCGAGGAACTCCGCATCTTCATCACGAAAATTGCGAACACCATAGCGAACATCAGCGCAATCAACGCGCCGAGTCCGAGACCGGCGGCAAGACCGCCACTACCATCCAATCCACCCTTCGACTCCGAGATGACATGCGACTGGTTCCAGCGAAGCGGGTCCGCGGGGAACATGTCCGCCCCCTCCGAGATGTTCCACACATACTGTGCAGGGGGTTCCATCGGGTCGGACCAACCATCACCGTCGGTATCGGGACAACCGAGTCTGTCATGTTCTGAATCGCCCCGAATCGTAGTGCAGTCATCACCGTTTATTCCGGCCCGTTCATCACCAAATCCATCCCTGTCACTGTCCCGCCATTGAGTAGGCTCGTTAGGGAATAGATCGTTGGCGTCTGACCAGCCGTCATCATCCAAGTCCGGGCAACCGTTTCGGTCACCCCAAGAGCGGCCCGGCTCGTCGGGACAGTCGTCGAAAGGAGGTACTGCAAGCCCAACCCCTTCATCCTCGAAGCCGTCACCATCGCGGTCTAGCGGGTGTTTGTCAGCATTTTGAGCACCGGGAATGAATTCGCCGGGCCAGTGGTCGTAGCGGGAGTCGTTCCAGTGTGGGTTAGCCCAGTTATCCCCTTGGCCATCCCCGTCGGTGTCGTGCCATTGAGACCAGTCATCTGGGAAAGCATCCCCATCATCAGAGGTGCCGTCGCCATCGAGGTCGGGACAACCCAGCCTGTCTCGCCATGATGTGCCATATTCGTCAGGGCAGGCGTCACCGTTGTTGCCACTTGAATTGTCGCCGTATTCATCTTCGTCCATATCCACCTGCTGAGTCCAGTCATCTGGAAACTGGTCGGCTGAATTTCCATCCGGGTCATCTCCCCAACCATCCCCATCGCGGTCTCTGTATTGTGTTTCATCGAAAGGCAGATCATCGTGCTGTGTGGAACCACTCGAACTGTTGTCACCCCAGCCGTCACCATCGGTGTCCTGCCATTGCGTCGGGTTATTCGGGAAGTCATCGGTAACGTCGGAATAGCCGTCACCATCCGTGTCCGGGCAGCCGGGATTGTCGATCGTCCAAACACCGGGCAAGGTCGGACAGTAGTCCATGTCGACCGCTCCGTAGACATACTGGCCGAGTCCAAGACTCGCATATACCGAGGTCAACTCCTCGTCATCCCAGTTGTCGCCAAATGCATCTCCATCCGAGTTATTCCACTGGGTCGGCTCGGTAGGGAATGCGTCTCGCTGATCCGACCAGCCGTCGGAGTCTGAGTCCGTGCATCCCAACCGGTCAATCGTCGAGGTGCCGTTCACGGTGGGGCAGTCATCGGCGAGGTTGCCGCTCGGGTTGTCGCCATAAGTGTCACCATCTTGGTCCCGCCATTGAGTAGGACCGACTGGATGGCTGTCGTCAACATCGGCGTAGCCATCTCCATCAGTGTCGACACAACCGACATACGGCTCGACCGTCGCACTTCCCCAAGTGTCGGGGCAGTCGTCATCCTCGTTGGCAATCTTATCATTGTCATCATCTTCGATGAGCCCCTTCCAAACGAATATGTCGAAATCGCCTGCACTGGTCAGTTCATCCGAACCGAATTCTCCAGGAGAGGAAGCTGTGCCCTTGAAGCGACCTGCGGTATGAACGACATTTGCGGAATCGACATCAATCGCCCATCCTCTATCTCCACCAGAAGGGCCGCCTGCGAGGTAGAGTTCTCTCCAATCACCCGTGAGTGCGTCGCTCAATGAGACGAATGCGTCCGATGCGCCGCTGCTGTTTGCCATCAAAGTCGTCTGAGAATTCTCAAAGGTAGACTGACCTGCCAACTGACCAGTAGTGTAGACGGTTGATTGGTCTGGGGAGAGTGCGACGGAGAAACCCATGTCATCGCTCGCACCACCTGCCTTTTTTGCCCACTGCCAAGAACCAACTGAGTCGAGTTTGCCGAGCCATATGTCAGTGCCTCCAGAGTTCGCAGTTAGCCTGTCATTACCAAACTGTGCCAACACTCCGTTGAACTCGCCAACCGCGTAGATATTGCCTGATGAATCGGTCACGAGGTCTCGCAACTCATCGACCTGACTACCTCCAGCGGAGGTCATCCAAGTGACTTCTAGTGCCGAGTCTACATGTCCGATGAAAACATCTTGGCTGTTACTTGCGCTAGAGAGTGGATAACTCCAGTATGAGGAACTGCCTTGGAAAATCCCGCCGAATACGAAGCCTCCATTGATGGTGGGCGCAATTGCATAGGCGCATTCAGCACTCTCCGAACTTCCAAGGCCAGCCTGAAACTCCCATGTCCCCTGTGGGGTGGCCGCACCTACGAAGATGTCAGTGCTGCTGCCGTTGCTGCTGTAGAAGTTGGAGTCCATTGAGTCAACAGACAGTGTTCCTACGAACGAGCCAACTACGAACACCTTGTTGTCGTGATAGATGAGGTCCATCGGCATCGCTGCTCCATACTCATCTACGCCAACCCACATGTCAGCGTACTTATCTGAGGTCATAGCCCATGTCCACGAACCTGAATTCCCATCCAACTTAGCAAGTATAAGGTCATAGTTAGATGACAAATGTGCAGACAGACTAGTGGAGCCAATAGTGACGCTTGGAGAGTTACTTCCCTGGGAATCCATGAACACCCCAGTCACATACACCTCTCCTGTCGGACTAAGGGTGATACCAGTTCCCCACTCATCGTACTGACCCTGAGTCTGACTCGCCCAAAGCCAATTGCCATCGTGATCCATCTTAGCTACGAACATGCCCATTCCGCCGTTGGCGGTCAGGGTAGTGCTACCAAAGGTAGCAGTTCCAGAAAATGAGCCAGTGTGATAGGAATTGCCTTGAGAGTCTAGGACCATGTCCCACACCATGTCTGCGCCAGTTCCTCCTGCGGGAGTGACCCAGTGGTCAGTGGCATTGTTGGACACTCCAAAGTGGCCAATCTCCTCGTTGAGATTTGACGAGATGGGAGGTGCTGCCGCAAGCAATCCTGCGAGTAAAGAAATGACGAACAACGCGGCGACTGAGAGCACTCCGCTTCGTTGCATTATGAATGGAGTTTAAGCGTAGCATATCAAAGACGCGCCGGCCGGGAAGCGGATTTGAACGGCTCAAACTAGGAGAGCATGGACACTTCAGAAATGAAGGAAGCGTAGGAGATAGTGCCGTCTGCCATCGCTGTCAGGCCGGCCATTGCGGTCTCGTTGAAGTCGTTCTCAAAAGCCTCTAATCCAAACTCCGCAAGACTGAATCTGCCAGT
>CAUZJP010000011.1:0-12346 GCA_963580235.1 Candidatus Thalassarchaeaceae archaeon | reverse complement strand
TTTCTCTCGGATTACAACTACTCACACGCACCGCTTTCGACTCAGGCGGAGGAGTTGGGGGTCCGTCAGTTCGAACTCGATGTCTGGTATCTTCCGGGGCTTGGCCTGCGGGTCTACCACAACCCGTACGACTCGGCCACCACCTGCTTCGTGTTCACGGACTGTCTTCAGGAATTGCGAAACTGGTCCATCTCAAACCCTTCCCATGTGCCTCTCTGGATAATGGTCGAGCCGAAAGACCTCGAATGGATTGTCGACGGAATTGACCTGTTTGAGGTGATTGAGGCTGATATCGACTCGGTATGGCCGCGTGAGCTCCGAGTCGAGCCCGATGATGTCAGAAACAACCGGGCCACTCTGCGAAGGGCTGTGCTTGAGGAGGGCTGGCCGCTCTTGGACGAGGTGCGCGGCAAAGCGGTCTTCGCGCTACTCGACAAATCGGGAATCAGGGATGCCTACATTGAGCGGCACCCAGGTCTCATCAATGCGACGATGTTTGCCATCGTCGACGAGGACGACCCCGCTGCAGCACTCATATCCTGGACTCAACCCGATTCGAAGTTCGATGTTCTCACCGCTGCGGTGGACGCCGGATTCATCGTGCGTACAAGGCCGGATTCGGCAACTGTCGAGGCTGAAGAGGGGAACTACACCCGGCAGCAACTCGCCATCGAGAGCGGTGCCCACATTCTGTCAACGGATTTTCCCGGCAACGACGACAATGTATCCTACTCACTCTGGCCCTCGGGCGAGCCGGCCATCCGCTGCAATCCGAGAACCGCCCCGCCCGATTGTGGTGACATCAGCGGATGAGAATACCCGATTTACCCTACTCGACTCACGCGCACGAGGTTCAGTAGAGGAAGAAGGCGCAACCTAGGATGATGTAGGTCCCAAGCAACATCGCTCCTTCCAGCCAGTTCGATTTGCCGTCGGCCGCTATCGCATTGGTTATCAGAACGGCGAGGAAGGTGGCGACCGTCTCAAAGAGGCCGAACTGAAAGGTGAGTGGCACTCCGACCGCCCATGCGATGACGACCATCAGCGGAGCGACGAACACTGCAATCTGGGTGCTTGAGCCAACAGCGATTGAGAATGATAGGTCCATCTTGTCCTTAGCTGCGACAGTGACCGCGGTGAAGTGTTCTGCCGCGTTGCCGAACAGAGGCAACAAAATCACGCCGATGAAGAGGTGGGGGATTCCCCACTCGACCGCAGCCTCCTCGATTGAGAAGACCAAAATCTCGGCCATCCACGCCACAAAGGCGGTGGAGACGAGCAGCAGTACCATCGCTTCCTTCTGAGACATTGTCGGCTCCTCGTCCTGATGAGTCCCATCTGTGGCGAACAGTTCGGTGTGGGTACGCAACTGGAAGAGCATGAATAGCCCGTAGAGCAGCAACAGCACGAGTGCGGTGACATGAGAGAGGGTTTCGACTGCCTCTCCGGGAGAAGGGTGGGTAAAGTCGTAGGCGGTGGGCAGGATCAAAGCGATGACGGCGAGGAGGAGGAGTGACCCATTGGCGCCGAGCTGCGCGCCGCTGAAAGTCTGCACTTTGTGATGGACGCCACCCCAGACGAATGCTAGCCCCAATACGAGTAACAAATTGCCGAGAATCGAGCCGATCAACGACGCCTGAACCAAGTGAATCATGGTTTCGGCTCGTTCCGAATCTCCTTCTTTCAGCGCCGCTGCTGCTGCAAGAACTGCGATCAGCGCGATAATCATCTCCGCTGCGTTACCGAAAGTCGCATTCAGCAGACCTCCAATCGACTGTGATGTCTTGAGCGCTATCTCCTCAGTCGCCCTACCCATCAGATATGCGAGCGGCATGATGGCAGCCATCGAAGTTGCGAAAGCGAGAGGACCGTTGTGGGCGAACACTCCGAAGTAGATGGCGAGAGGCACGAAGAGCAGCATCAGATTGAGTTTTGACTGGCGGGGGTCCAACGCCCGAGTGAGCCCCGACCAGCCGTTGCCGGCGCCCTCTGAGACTGCCGGCTCACTCTCCATGGGGTTGCGCCAACCGTGGAAGTAAGTGAAACCACCGCCGACAGCAGGTGTTCAGAGCAGCGGAGCAGCAGTGAGAGTCTTGGTGGAATCAACACCCTCGATGGCGCGGATACTGTTGATCACCACACTTCCCAGTAGCCCGAAATCCTCGCAGACTATCTTCGCATAGAGGTCATACTCTCCAAAAAGAAGCATTTGCTCCTTCACCTCGGGTATTCCTCTCAGCGCCTCATAGACCTCGCTCTCCATTCCCGGTTCCGCCACAATCAACACGATTGCCGTCGCTTCATTGCTGTGTCTCACTACAGTATCCCCTCAATGAGACCATCCTCGCTCACTCGTATAACGATTGACCCAAAGCGCCACTTTCATGGCCCTGCGCGCCCGCCCACGCACGATGACCGAGGCTTCCCCCGCCCGTATCGCGGTCACCGGCACGCCGGGAACCGGCAAGACGAGCATCTGCCGACTCTCCGAATCGACGGTGAGTGTCGCCGACCTCGCCGCTGAAGCGGATGCGATTGGCGATATCGACGACAGCGATGGCGCGGCGCCCATCGACATAGAGAAACTGCGTCAATTCCTTGCCACAAAGTGGGCGCAGTCAGCCGAAGAGATGCTCCTCGTCGACGGGCATCTATCCCATCTGCTTCCAATCGACGCAGTGGTCATCATCCGCTGCGACCCGCGCGTCTTGAGAGAGAGGATGGCGGCGCGTGGTTGGTCAGAGAGTAAGGTGGAGGAAAATGCCGAGTGGGAACTTCTCGGTGGCGCCTGGAGCGAGCTCGAGGAGTGGTCGGGGGTCCCCATATTGGAGTTGGAGTCGACCGATGTCTCGCCAGCATCTCTTTTTCAAGCAATTTGGGGTTGGGCGGGGGTTGCATTCAAGCCGGATAGCCCAGAGCGCCCAATCGACTGGGTGGAGCGAATCCACGGGTGAGAGATATGGGGCTGAACAACTTCCGAAAACAATGGGAGGCGTTCCTGAACCCGTTAATCTCAAGACTCGGTTTTCTCGACCCGAATCATGTCTCTTGGTTCAGTTTGCTCATTACCGGCGCTGCCTGCTACATGCTGGCAACCGCGGGAACTGACCACGACGGGGGAATTCGACTTCTCTACGCACTCGGATTGGTGATGGTGGCCTCCGCCTGCGACACAATTGACGGGACTATTGCAAGGAAATTCAACAAGGAGACTGCATACGGTGACTTTCTCGACCATACCATCGACAGAATCGTCGACTTTCTCCTCATTGTCGCCATCGGTGTAAACGCCGCTTGGATGACGACCCCCCACCTCGGATACGCCGCCGCTCTGCTGACTTTCCTCGGCTCATACATGGGTACACAGGCACAATCGGTCGGACTTGGCCGAAACTACGGCGGATTTGGGAGGGCTGACCGGCTCGTCGTAACCATCCTCGGCATCATATTGGCCGTTTTCCAAGCGCTAACCCAAACTTGGCTGAATGTCACAATTCCCATCATAAACACTCCGTTGAACGCTCTATCGGCGATTCTGTTGATATCTCTGATTGGTGGGGCATACACCTTCCTAATTCGGTTTTTTACCGCAAGAAGTGAGTTGTTGGAGTCTAAAAACGCCCCCCAAGGGGGCGATTCAGCACGAAATGATGAACCCGATGGCTCCTGAATGGAGTGATATCAGTTCTGAGACGGGGTGAATGGCGTCACCCTCATAACGGCCATGGGCTCACAAGAGAGTGTGGGGGAGTTGAGCGTGCGCTCTAGTTCTAACAGGGTTGCCCTTTGGTTGGCGCTGTTGATGCTGCTGACTGTTGCATCCCCCTTGGCGGAATTATCTACCGCTGACGCCTCCGAACCGACCGACATGCAGGCACAGAATATCATGGCCATATTCAACCCGATGACCGAGTCCACCACCGTCAGTTGGGAAAACATCCAAACAGAGAACGGCACACTCTGGCAATTGTTGCAGAACACCCGTTATCTCATCTACCGACACGATATTGAGATGAATGCGAGCATGATTGAGAATAACACGGTGGAATACTTCGCCAATGTCTCTGCCTGCCCTGGTTCACTTGCAAGTTGCTCAGGAAAACAGCATCAGGCGGAATATCCGCTTCCACCCGGTGTAAACGGCTCCTACTTCTACGGTATCGCCACCCAACTCGATAGTGGAGAGATACGCGCCTTCCTTGAACTGGGAAGCGCCCAAACTCACATGGCGACCATGGAATTCACCAATGACATCACCGCCCCCTTCAATGTCAATGCGACATTCGACCCCGGTACCAGTCGGACTCAAATCCAATGGATCAACCTCAACGAGTTGCAACCTGGCACCTTGACGGAAACAGGACCGTTCCAGTACAGTATTCGAATCTACAGACACTTGGATGCTGCCAACCGCTCCTCATGGCCCGCCATAAACAAGGAACTCATTGGCCAACTTGGAGCCGGCAACAACTCGTTCACCTACATTGTCCCACCCTTCACTGATGTGCGGGCGTATTACTCAGTCACATATGTGTACGGGGACTACGAAGATGTCAGATTCCTCGGCTCAAACACACTTGATCCTGATTGGCCGGTGGCTGAGGATAATGTTGCACCCGGCTTGGTTCTGGGGGGTGTGACGGCCTCATTCCTAGAGGAATCCGTAGGGGGTACAGGTAACACCACGGTGATTTGGAATGACCTACTCACCGAACTGAATCCAGTCTACAGAATATGGAGGTCTGGAAGTTCATTCAATAACACCACCAATCCCGATGTTCAGCTGATAGCTTCGGTTTCGGAAGGAATTGGATTCTACCGCTATCAGGTCGAGCGTGGTATGCTCGGCTACGCCTACTACGCCGTCACCGTAGCCGACGCCAGAGGCAACCACAACCCATTCATCGGAGATGAAGGGTTGGTGTTGGCCGGCCCAATCATGGAAGACGCCTTCAACCACTGGATTGCCGAGCCGACAAATGTGGAGGCCGAGTATATCAGCGGCGGATGGACCGATGTGACTTGGGTGGACCAAGTTGGAGCGGAGGGCGAATCATACCATGTTTGGCATTCGTGGACCAAACTGACCGCATCGTCCAACCTGACCCTTGAAGCAACTTTGATGGCAACTGTTCCCGACGGTGTTCAGCATGTGTTGGTCCCGGTGCCTGCGGACAAGGACAGGCTCTCCTACTACTGTGTCACCTCAGTCGCCCGCTACAACCACTTGAACGCCACCTTCGAAAATACCGGATTTGACCAAAACTGCATCCTTCTCGCTCTACGTGAGGATACTCTCGCCCCTGCCCCGGTCCAGCTAGCCCAACCCATCCTGCAAGGCTCACAGCGGATTGTTCTGCTGTCGTGGATTAACTCACAAGCGGAGGAATACGAATCCTACTCAATTTACCGACATCTTGGCGACCCCTTCGGCGACAATGAAGGTGGAAATCTCTCTGATGATGAAAACTGGGAGTTGCTGGTCGACATGTACACTCCGAGCGGGGCGGACACGACAGTCACGCGCGAAGTCTACCTGCCAATTGACCTCGACCGAGAGTCGTGGTATGCACTAACAATCACCGATACATGGGGGAACACGAGGAGTGCCTTCACAAATCGCTCAAATGCCTGGCTCGTGCACGAGGACACAACTGCCCCAACCGCTAGTGTGACCGTCTCGATAGGCACCCAAACAGGCCTAACTGATGGTGCGCTGAAGGCTGGTGACTATCGTCTCAACTTCTTCCTCAGCGAGCCGCTGGCTGAACACCCTTGGATTATTGTGACGACTGCTGATTACGACGAAGACCAAGGCACGGGACACTCCTTTACTCCTCCAGGGCAGGTCACGAACGCCGCCCCGTTCCTCGGCTCAGAAACCTGGTATTACTGGGACTTCCCAATTCATCAAGGCATCCCGACAGGGACACTCAAAGTCACGGCCACACTCATCGACATGGTCGGAAACTCGGTCATCGTCACCTCAGAAAATTGGTCGATTGATGCCACCAATCCGACCATTACGGTGTTCGCACCCTCGACAGACAGTTCCTACCTGTATGGAGATGACATCCGCATTCACGGAGTGGTGAATGACGATGTGGGTATTGAGCAGGTGATGTTCAGATTCATCGAGAATCGCATTCTGTTTGAAGATCCGTTCGAATGGGAACTAGTGGTTGACGTCACCCCCTCGGATGCACCACCGGGGACTCTTGTATTCGACATGCGAGAACCTTCAGCGACCTTCACTGAAGCGGCAAACCACAAGTTGGAAATCAAGGCGATTGATACTGCCGGAAATGAGAAAATCTACCAAACTCGATTCTATGTCGATCACTGCTTTGAGAACCTCAGCGGATTGACCTACTGCCTAAGCGGCGATGACCCCATCAAGCAGGAGGAAGGGGAACCCGCTGCACCGATTACTTGGTCAGACCCACCGTATGTCATCATCGTTGCAGTCGTCGCATTCAATGTTCTGTTGCTCTTCTTCGCCATACTAATGGGTATCATCGCGGCCCAAGACCCTCGCAAGAAGAAGAAGGGGGACGACGAGGAGTTCGACGAAGAGGATGACTGGATGATGGAGTTCATGGGTGGCGGAGATGACAGTGGTTCGGCCGCTGATGTCAAGTCTGATTTGGATGCTGCTCCGGAGAGAGACCTCTCCACCGCCAAGTCTCTCGAGGATGATGATGACCCCTTCGCTGAGCCGGTTGTCGAGAAGAAGAAGAAGAAAAAGTCCAGAAAGTCGAGGAAGAAAATTGTCGATGAAGATGACTTCGATGAAGATGATGACGACTGGGGTGACGAAGATGACGAGCCTGATGAGAAGCCTAAGCGCAAGTCGGTCAAACGGCGTTCCATCAAGCGCAAAAAGTGATTTTCCAGCCATACCTAACTAACCGGAGTGGTATTGGCGGAGGGCCCACTCTCGGAAAATGAGGAGATTCACTTGTTCGGCATGGACGACCCGACGAAGGTGGTTGAACAGATTCGGCGTTATGTCGGAGATGGCAGGCTTGAGATTGCCGAGGTGATGGCAGAAGAATTGTGCGCCATGCTTCTGTCTGACAAGAAGCGGGACCTCACAAGACAGAAGCTTCTAGTCGAAGCGTTGCGTGACCACGCATCCATACTGGAAATTCGGGGCAAGTGGAAGCAGAGCATACGGGCGGGGAAACAGCGAGACGCAGAACGGAAGAGGCTGGCTAACTCTCTCTCCCGTGCGGGTGACACTGAAGGTGCGGCGGTGGTGAAGAGCCTACAAACCAGTGACTCGATTCAGACCGGTCGCTCCCACCTCGGTAACGGAAAGTTGGGGCCTGCCCTCTCATCCTTCAAAGCGGCTCGAAGAGGAGTGAAATACCACTTGGAAGCATCTCTCAGACCGCTCGAAGCGCATGAGAAATTGAAGGGTCATTTGAGAAAAGCGGGCAAGGCGGCGAAGCATCTCGAAGCGGCGCTCGCCGCCGCGGGGCCGGTGAACAGCGTCGGCGAGGAATTCGTCCTGATGCCCGAGGGTGAATCTGCACACTCCCTTGAACGGTTGTTAGTTGACATTGACCGTTGGTGCGATCCTGCACTCGCCCTTCCAGCAGCACCGGCGGACGCTCTCAAGCAAAGGGCTAGCGATTTGAGCCGGCAGATGGAATCAATCGCGACCGGCGAGCAGGCAGCAAACGCTCGTCTTCAGTCAGCAATCGACTCGCTCGAGCCGGTGGTCGACTATCACGAATATTCACAGTCCAGCCGCCCCCCGGGCGGCTAAAAATAATTGAACACGATTCCAACATCGTGCGTTGTGCCCTAGGAGAGACTTCTCTCATTGTTTGCCCAGGAAGTCGAGCCATGCTCGGCAGGTCGGACACCAGCTCCACAGGTTGCCCTGATGGATGACCTCTTGCACCGGACCGTCGCACACCTTGCATGGGGGAAGAACTCGTGGTTGTGGAGGAAGGTCGGTATCGGGCTGGACTTGGGTGTAGGCGCCTTGGACAATCTCGGTCGTGCCTCGGTTGTACTTCATCGCGAAGAGAAGTAGTCCCATGATGACGAGTACCATCACTGCGACGAGTACCATCACCAACTTGCCGTTTGACTCACCGTCATCCGTCTGCGCCTCATCGCCTGTTCCGGCTCCACCATCTCCAGTGCCGTCGCCCTCACCTTGGGTGCCTCCACCGGTATCTGAGCCCCCACTGCCATTGGTTTCACCGCCATTGGTTCCACTGCCGTTGGTCCCACTGCCGTTGTCGGTGCCTCCTCCGCCGATGCTCTCTTCGAACCAGAGAGCGCTCCAATCCTGTTCGAGAGAGTCGCCCGTATTGGGGGCCACAATGAGGTGGACATGCAAGAGCCCTGTGTTTGAGGTTGCTCTGTCGATTGGAATCGACTCATCGACAGTTCCCAATGTGGTCCATACCTGCCGGGTGACATAGTCGCCCGATGTCGGGATACCGTTGGCGTCAGTCTCGGCTGTGGAGAGCAGGACCTGCAGCGTGTTGGCGTCTGCACTTGTCCAAGAGATGTTGACCTGCCAAAGGGTGGCATCATTGCTTATGGTGACCGTGAGTCCCGCTGGCCAAGTGAAGGGAATCTCCTCCGTGCAGGCGTCTGGATTTGTCGGATGGAGGTCGATGTCGAGGCCGGTTGCCGAATCGGTTGGGCAGCCGTCTCCATCAAGGTCTGACCAGGCGAGGTTGTCTGACGGGAAGGCGTCGCCATTCTCGACCCTCAATCCATTCCCATCGACTGTGTAGGTGTAATTGTCACCATATCCGTCACCGTCGAAGTCGTTGCATTGTGTCGCATCGGTGGGGAAGGCGTCACCCGCCTCGTTGATTCTCATCCCGTTATCCAATGAATAGGTGTAGTTGTCACCGCAGTTGTCGCCATCTCGATCCCTGTATTGCGCCACATCATTGTAGAAGGCGTCACCGGATTCAGCCTCGCGCAGACCATCCATTCCGATTTGGTAGGTGTAGTTGTCACCATGACCGTCGCCGTCGGTGTCGTACCACTGCGCTGGATTGGAGACATAAGCGTCGCCGCCTCCAGCCGGATGAGCGAGCCAAACCCCATCGGGATCACTGTAGCCATCACCATCGGAATCGGGGCAGCCATACCTATCCTCGGTGCTGGTTCCAGCAACTGTGGGACAACCGTCACCATTCAACTGACTGGAATCATCCCCCCAACCATCCTGATCGGTGTCCTGATGCTGAGTCGGGTCGAGCGGGAAGGCGTCGTCATTGTCCAGCCAACCATCCCCATCCGCGTCTCTCTTCAAGGTCAGAAAAGTACCTGTGTGGTTCGCGACCACCGGGGAATCGTCCGTCGGGAGAACTCCAAGCCCGCGTGGGATGTGGGTGAAATTGTAGGTACCAGTCCGGGTGCTGTTGGCCATGTCGAAGAACTCAATCTGTCCGCTTTCCGAGTTTGAGGCGTTTCCGGTGCCGACCGCGAACTGTCCTTGAGACAACAGGAAAGTGAAGGAGAATGCCTCCTCCAAGAGAGTGAACTGCATCATCGGCGCCTGTCCCATGATGTCGTAGAAGATGATTTGCTTGTCCCAACCGGCAGTAATCAGAACATCTGGTGCTCCGATCATCCACTGGCATACGCCAACATATCCCTGATGTGAATAGGGCGAGCCGTCATCCATCCAATTGGCAGGATTGGGGTCGCTGGTGTTCCAAATTCGAATATCTCCGGATTGTGAGACAGAGGCGAGTTTGCCGCCGAATTCGTTGAAGTCGAGAGTCCAATGGGTCTCCGCGTAGGACCACTCTTTCAAAATCTGCTGGGACTGAGGATCGACTATCGCTACCCTACCATCCTTTGTCGGGTCGGTCAGGTTCTCGCTCCAGGAGACTGCCATGTACTGACCTTGGGGATGCACTGCCACTCGGCCAAACGAGCCTACCGTCCTCTGGCTCCTGAGATCAAACTGCCAAGCCCACTTGCTCTGCAAGTCACAGCCAATCACCATCCCATCGCTGAATCCACCTGCCACCCAACCGGGCCCCCAAGCGACCGACTTCACATTTGGGATGTCGTACTTGTACTGACCAAATTCCGGATGGAAACACTGAGAAACCATCGAACCGTTCTGCCCTGAGCGAATTGTGATTGTGCCAGATGATTCGGCGATTCCGACCAGGTCCAGTATGGGATCCACCGCTATCTCACGAACTGTGTGCGGGCCAAACCTCCGTATCGGCACAATCTCGAAGTTCGACTGGTCGATGGACCAAATCTCGATGCTGCCATCCTTTCCACCCGATGCAATCCACTGGTCGACCGTGCCGCTGTTCGGGCGGTGGATTGTGGCAACCGATGTGATGTCCTCCGGCTGGCCGGTGCTGCCTGACATCACCGAGTGCCAGCCAAAATCTGTCTGGATGTTGCCGAGGGAGTCGATGAAGGAGATTCTACCTGGGTCGTAGAGACCGACACCGAGATAGTTGCCATCTGAGAGCCAGCGAAGACTGCTGACATTCTGAGGTATCGCCGAATACCACATCACCCCGCCCGAGGCGGTATCGTAGAGAGAGGCGACTCCCTCCCACTGCCCCGGCTGGCCGGGTGTAGGGTGGTTGTAGGCGATTGTGTAACCGAGGCCGAACGGCTCCCAGTCAATGGCCCATGCGGTGCTGTTGGCACCCGCTACCAAACGGTCGAAGTCGAGCGCCCCTGTATCTGCATTGATTACGTAAACATGGTCGCGATATCCGACTCCGCCATCCGGGTAGTTCGTCATGTTGCGGCCGAGCGCGGCGACCAATGTTCCATCGGCCGAGATGTCACAGTCCTGACTCCAGAATTGTGGCAGGAAGTGGCGGGCGTTGTGTGCCGAGCCGTCGATGAAATGGTCAATATCGGCAATCACGACTTCACCGCCCATGTTCAAATGGTCGATATTTCCGCAGAAGACGACTTTTGAGTGGCTGATGGAGGCGTCGAGTCCCCAAAGCCAGCCGTTGTAAGTGCCGGTCATCGAATCGGTCCAGTCGCCAGAACGCATCTGCGCGGTTGACTGGGGTCGAGCTGAGCCGTCGTCAATCACCTCGTAGGAATACCAGCCAGTCCCTCCATCAGCGACAAGAACCCAGTCGTTTGAGAGCCAAACCACATCGACTATAGCCTTGCTATGGCCAACCCAAAGCAGAACCCTGCCATCGCTGATATTCCAGACATAGAGCCGATGATCACCAATGTCAACCGCTGCCAGCCGCTCACCATCAGGACTGATGTCGAGTTCCCAGATGGCCCCCTTCGGGTCCGGCTGCCAGGTCAACGCCGACCAGCCTGATTGAATCGCTGGCCCATCTGCCAGACTCCACAGGCCAGATCCGCTACCATACACGGTAGCCTCTTCAGAAAGTACCTCGAGTCCACCTTCCTGCCCATCAGTCTGCTCATCTACGGAGACTACACTCTGACCGCTCTTGGAAATCCCACCTAGGAAGCCAGTGGCTATGGAGAGGAGAAGAAGCGTCACAATCACCTGTGCGGAGAACCTCATCACCCTGCCAAGGGCCGACTTCCCCCTTTGAACTTCGGGAGAGTGGTCATCTCCGAAAACCAGCGTTTTTCGAGTTTTTGGCAATTGTGCAAGCCTCGCATAAACGCCTTTCGCGCGTGGTCCGCCTGCGTCACTGTTAAGACGCCTTCAGCGAGCCTCCGGGTATGCGCCATTTGATTGACCGGGTGCTTGAACTGCAAGAAGGTGAGACCGAGGAGCCTGTCGAGACGACTCCTTCCTCTCCGAATGATGAGGAATTGGTTACGCTGCTAGCGAGTTTGGCGCCGCGAATCCGGGTCTTTGGTTGCGGAGGTTGCGGCTGCAACACCGTTCAGAGACTTCACGAGGAGGGGTTGTTGGATGGCGACTACATCACCGGCTATGCGGTTAACACCGACGCTCAACACCTGCTTCGCTCAAAGGTCGATAAAAAAGTCCTCATCGGCAGGACTGCCCGAGGGCGAGGAGCTGGTGGCGACCCTGAGAAGGGCGAGAAGGCTGCATTCGAATCCGAGAGAACTCTCTCTTCCGCGGTTATTGACTGCGACCTAGCATTCGTGACCGCTGGTCTTGGAGGTGGCACCGGAACCGGCTCCGCCCATGTGATGGCGCGGCTGGCAAAGTCTGCTGGCGCACTTACTATCGCTGTTGTGACCTATCCCTTCTCATCCGAAGGCACGCTACGCAGGCAGAATGCCGAGTGGGGCCTTGAGCGACTGCGAGAGGTGTGCGACACCGTGGTGGTTCTGCCCAACGAGAAGTTGCTGGAGGTTGAGGGCGTGCGCGACCTACCAATCGAAGCGGCCTTCC
>CAUZJP010000010.1:0-12809 GCA_963580235.1 Candidatus Thalassarchaeaceae archaeon | reverse complement strand
GTTCTTAGACGGTCAGGTGCCCCCTCCATCTCCCCGATTTCGGGTTGCCCTTGACCCAAGTTGCACCAATCGGGATTGCCATTCCAGAACCCTCTCTGAGCGGCTTCGTGGACGACCCAGATAACTCCCATGAAAGGAACTTCACGGAAACCCGGCTTCCCCGCCATGTCGACTGCCTGCATAATCTCCTTGATGAGGTAATCGCCTATTGGCTCCGGATATTTTCTCGGGGTTTCAAAATCGCGCGCACGAAGGTCTCATACGCGAATACGCTTATATTACCATCAGCGGGCCTGCTGGTCAGTTTCGTATGGCGATTGACACTAAACCCGACGGGGACGACTTGAGGCAGTTCGCCTGTTCTGGGGTGAATTTCGACATCGAAGAGAAGCCAGCCCGGCTAAATCGCCGTTCAAAATTGGAGGGCACACAACCGAGGGTCGGCTTTGGAAGTCTGAGGGCGAGAGCAGAGTCCGAGAAGAAGGTCACCAGTTCGAAGAAGAGGCGGGTCCGGAAAAAGGACGACGCCAACATGAGTTCCCTATATTCATACGAAGGTGAGGAATTAGACGACGGGGTCGAGCCATCGTCTACAAGCGGGCAGGAAATTCTCTGTCCAAACTGTGACGAACCACACGATGTTGCTCAGCTATTGGATCGATTAGAACCACATATCGAACAAATTGTGAGCCGGAGGCTCGAAGAGCATGAGGCTGAACTTCGAAGGGAATTGGTGGCCGAATTCCAAGAGCGAAGAATGGCTGCCGAACAGAAGTAAGATTGAACCACGATTCCATCTCCGGAATTCATGGATGGGACTAGAGCAACTCTCCTCGAAGCGCTTGGATTGAAGGAGTTGGATAGAGCCGGATGGCTGAGGAAGGGGATTGAATCTCCCGAATCAGTGGCCGCTCACTCGTGGGGTGTTGCTTGGTTGGTAAGCGCCCTTTGTCCGCCTTCTGTAGACCGTGGCCATGCAGTTGAGATGGCTGTTGTTCACGATGTGGCAGAGGTGAGGGTCGGAGACATCACCCCTGTAGATGGTGTGCCTAAGGCTGACAAGGAGGCGTCTGAGAGGGCAGCCATACAAGCGATTACTGGACCTCTCGGGTTCGCCGGCACCCGAGTCGTTGGTCTTTGGGAGGAGTTTGAGGCGCAGGTGACCGATGAGGCGCGCTTTGTCAGATTGTGCGACAAGTTGGACATGGCGTTGCAGTCTGTGGTCTATAGTGAGCGGACAGATGAAGACTTGTCAGAGTTCAGGGTGACCGCGCAGCAACTCTGTGCAGACTGGGGATTCCAAGGGCTGTTGCCTTGACGGTAGGTGAGTTGGGTTCGGCTCTGATTCAAGCGTCGAACGCTACGCTTGTCTCACTTGTTAGATAGTCCCGGCAGGAGTCGAACCTGCGTCCCCTGGACCAAAACCAGAGATGATGGACCACTACACTACGGGACTGTGGAATGCGCCGAGTGCCTACGGGCTTTGGACTTGACGCTTCACCGGCCTTTCGCACGAGCGCGCACCTAGGGCCGAGTCCTTGAAGGACTCGTCAACCACCCCCCTTCAACATGCGTCGCCCCTTACCGTGGCAGTTTGCGGCGCTGATTGTTCTCTTGATGGTGACAACTCCTTGGTCTACATCCCTCAATTCTCCAACCGCGGTTGCTGGGACGCCAGACCTCGTTGAAGCCGAGCCTACTGTCGGCTCTAACTCACCTCTCTACCCTGCCGGAGTGGCGACTCTTTGGCCACCTGCTGAAGAATGGTGGGAGCGGGGTGAGGAGTTGGCTGAGGTCTATGTCATCACTCGAGACCTTGCCGCTCTCCACAGTTGGCAACTGCGCCACGGGCTGCTCGCACCACAAGCCGAGATCGCTGGACAGGCCCGTGTCCCGATGGAGCCGAGCAGCGGAATTTTGGAGCATCGCCTCATCACTCTACCTGCAAACCTCGTGCCGAAAATCATTGGAATTCCGGGCGTCACAGTCGTTTTTGAAGACCCCGGAGCACCAGAGGCATTCTCTACCGATGATTGGACACCGACATCGGTGAAGTCGGGCCAGATTCACGGCGCAGTCGACGCATGGGGGGTCGGCGTCAACGGCTCTGGCGTCAAGGTGGCAATCGTTGATTCCGGAATCGACTTCGGTCACCCAGACCTCGACGGAACTCAGGCTCGGGTGGATGATTCAACTAGCCCATGGGACGGCTGGCCCATCATGTGGGACCCTCGTTCGTCTGACATCTGGCTGAAGGATGGAGCAGCCTACCCCGGCAGTGGAGGTTCTTGGTATTCGGACACCGCCACAATCGACAACGACAGCAACAATGACTCCCTCCTCGACCTAACAGGTTTCGATGTCTCAGGCCTGCCACCCTCTCTATCCGGGGATTATCACCACGGCCTCCATCCCGACTCGCAACTCAAGAGCAGGGCAGGGGGTGAAGTCACCGTGCTGGTGGTCGATGACCTGACTGCCGGCGTTTACGAAACTGTCTACATCGACTTTGACCGAGATGGCAACTTCTCCGAGGAGAAGCCGATGAGAAAGGGCAATGAAACGGCTGGACTCGATACCGATAGTGACGGATTGTGGGACCAATCGGGAGGTCTTCTTTACTGGATCAGTGATGGTGTTAATGGGATTCCATACGGGCCGACATACAGCGCCCGCGCTGGATTCCAAAACAGGATCGCAGGCGCAGGCAATCTGACTCTTTTCATGATCAACGACAAGAATGACCCGGGTGGCAACCACGGTACTCTGTGTGCCTCTGCCGTAGCAGCTCAGGCGGTGGTCAACAATGGCAATGTGAAGGGTATGGCACCCGGTGCCGAACTGATAGCAGTCTCCGACTTCTATGCTGGCGGCTCCTTCCTCGATGCGTGGCGATTCCTCACCGAGGGCTATGATGGTGCGGTCAGTACAGGCGACGAGGCGCAAATTGGTTCCTTCTCGTTCGGCTGGTCGAATGTGCACAATGATGGCACCGACCAGATGTCACTCTATGTCGATTGGCTGACCCGCGTGCATGCTCCCGAAACCACCTTCCTCGTGGCAACCGGCAATGGCGGGCACGGTTACGGTACGACCGCCTCTCCCGGTGGCTCTCACGGCATCATCTCGGTAGGTGCATTCTCCTCTCGAATCGGCGAGCCTCACGGTGGAACATGGGGTGACTCGGCAGCATGGTCGAACCGCGGACCCAACTCTGGCAGCCGATTGGACCCTGACATCGTCACAGTTGGATGGTCGGCTACAGGGGACCGAACCTTGAACGAAGTCACAAACGCCAATTCAGCGACGACGACTTGGGCGGGAACCTCACTCGCAACTCCGGTAGCCGCAGGACTAGTCGCACTGATCTACGACGCCTGGATGCAGGAGAACGGTGTGTGGCCCGACTCACAAACCGTGCGCGACCTACTGATGTCAACTGCTGACGACCGCGGTTACGACTCTCTCGTACAGGGTGGCGGCTGGGCGAATGTCAGCAGGGCGGTTGAAACGATTCAGGGGGTGAATGGCTCGGCGTGGGTGACTCCGGCAGCATGGATGCCGGGTGACAACCACGGTGCACATCGTGCTGCGAACACCAACATTCTGCTCCCCGGTCAATCGAGTTGGGTGAATCTAACCATCAATGGAACGGGTGACGCGCCGGTCAATCTCTCATGGAGTGGGGCGACCCTAAAACCGCTCAGACATTTCACAAGGCAATGGAATTCCTCGACCTCTCTGGGCTGGGATGGTCACCAGTCTAACCGCCCCGACCTGCTGATTCCGATTCACATCAAGGGGGACGCGAACCTCTCCCTTCCGAATGGGACCTCGCTCGTGCGCGCCCGAGTGGCGCTGGCTGGCTACGGCTTTGATGGCGACCAGAATCTGGCGGAGGAGAATCGGGTTTGGGTTGAACTGATGCGCTGGCATGACGATGACGGCGACGGAACTTGGTTCACGGACTTAGACAACGACTCGATGGTCGACGATGGCGAGTTGGAGGGCTCGGGAGAATACTCGATGGTGACTCTTCACCAGTACACATCCGGACAGGTTGAGACGCGCATCGGTCTGCCGACAGAACGGGCTGGCGATGGTATTCTGCTAGGCGTCTATCGCCAGAACATCCGAACCAATCTGATGGACCCCATTCCGATTCAGGTCGATTGGACCGCCTTTGGCCCTGTCGAGAATGTCAGCTGGCTATCTCCATGCAGTGGCAACGCCACCTTGGCGCCGAATGGAACGCATTTCATCAACTGTAGAGTGATTGTTCCACAGAGTGCAATCCCCGGGCTGAGGCAGGAGCAGGTGCGGATTCAGTTTGAGCATAACGGTACGGTGCGAGAGTGGCCCCTACCTGTCGTCGTGAATGTTGCAGCAGCAGGACCGTTTCAACTGACTCCGAAACCCATTGACGGTAACATGAGCAACCAGACACTCTACTCCGAGACTTGGATGCAGGGCGCCCAGCGATGGGGTTGGCGTTCCGAATCCGGCGACTGGAAATTCATCACCCTCGACTGGCCTCACAATTTGACTGGTGACGGAGCCATCGTGATAGATGTCGATTGGCCAGACAACAACCTCACCGACATCGATGTTCATTGGATGTCCGAAAACGGACACCCCTACTTCCTCGACGACCCGGCTGCCTATGGCCCCATCAATCTGATTCCGGAAGTTTCCTCGAGAAACATGGATCAAGGCTCAGGAAAATATGCCTGGGAGACTTCGACCGGCTCAAGTCACGAGGTGTTGATCGCTGAGCCGACTGCTGGACTCAAACAGATGATGTTGCATTCGGCGATGCACGGTGTGAACACCAATGACAACCCCCTCAACATTAGCGTCGGATATGTAGGAGCGCTGAGCGGTAGCCTCACCAAGGTTGTCGATGACTGGGCTGACGCTGCGGGTGAGGAAACACTTACCTTCGGAGCGACTCTGCCACTCAATGTATCATCAATCGAAGGTTTCGGCTGGACTCAGCCGGTCCTTCTTCCGACAGAAACGGCAACCCAAGACACCGCCGGCTCATGGTCCTCATCAGGATATGCGTACCAGTTCACGGTTGAGAATGCTGAGATGTTGAAGGTCGAAATCGACTCACTCGCAACACGGACCGATTTGGACCTCGGCCTCTACCGTGATTCGAATGGCAACGGTGTCATCAATTGGGGTAGTGAACAGTACGCGGTCAGTGGTAATTGGAACTCCGATGAAGAATTGACTGTCGAGAACCCTCAAGATGGGACTTGGTGGGCCGTTGTCCACGGGTACGATGTACCGAACGGAACCGCCTCTTTTTGGTTGAGGAGCACCATCGTTGCAGGAGATGACCTGATCATCGACAATGTAACCCAACTGAACGAGAGTGAGATTTCACAGCGCTTCCCCAACGGCAGTTCAGCCTTGGCAGGAGCGACACCAACCTCTGCATTCGATGTAGACATCACCTACAGAAGTCCAGACATGAACGGCATTTGGGAGGGCTTCATCGTCATTAGTCTGGAAAGTGGAGGAAGTCTACGGCTCGGCTATGACTATCGATTGGAGGAGCTACCACCGATTCTCTCCTTCGATACGCCGCTGAATGGCACACGCACAAACCAGAGCATTCCACTCACTCTCACCGCTCACGACTACGGCGGTGGCTTCAATCTCTCATCTCTCAACTTGAATACGACTCCTCTAGTGGATTGGGCAAACGCCTCCTTCACTGTTGAGACACTCGCCGATAGAGATGGCGCTGTCACAGACCTTGCAGATTCATGGCGACAGTGGAACGACAACCTCAGCCTTGGCCCGGGCAGTCATTTCGTCGAGTCGCAGGGTGAGTTGGCAATTGAGGCCGAGGAGACTACTGGAAGAGTTTCAGCGCTCGACCAATCTGCGCCGGAATGGCTCGAAGTCAGCAATGGTTCGAGTTCAGGAGGGATTTGCATGGGCACAGACGGCGACTCGGGATGGGTTGCAAACAGTGCTGATGATGGCCATCGCCTTGATTACTCTATAGATTTTCAAACCGCTGGGCGCTACTATGTTTGGCTGAGATTGAAGGCACCTGACAGTGATGGTAATTCAGTGCATGTCGGATTAGATGGCATACCTCTGACAACCGGCACTGAAGGTATACGAGTGATCAGTTACAACACCCCTCAGTGGTCGAGCAGTTCTTGGGGCTCAAACCAAACGAGTCAGGTCACCTTCGATGTGAATGGCTCCAGCAGACATGTGCTGAATCTGTGGACTGCCAAGGATGGCGTATGCATCGATCAAATTCTTTTAACTGATGATTGGACCTATGTCCCAACAAATGCCAGTCAGCCCTTCCCACTCTATCGGGACTTGACGCTTCGCTCAGCTTGGGTCAACCTGACCATGCCGACTGACAACAGTTGGCGAACCTTTGAAGCGGATGTGACCGATGTTGCGAATCGAGTCAACTCAACTTCGATAATTGTTGAACACGACGACCTCTCACCGCCACTGATTCTGCATGGTTGGGATTTACTGACCAATCTATCAAGTCCTAACGACATCTTCATCCAAACAGACCCCGAGACTAGACTTTGGTTGAATGGCTCTGAAATCCCGGTTGCTTCCGACGGGTATGCCAACCTCTCGCTGATGTTGCATCCGACCTACTGGAGTGTGAGGGATGGTGATCCGAACGATGTCACGACATGGATGTGGACTTCTCTCAACGAATTCGAGTTGGTCGCCCTCGACCCAGCCGGCAACTGGAACAGACTCGACTTCTCGATGGCCTACGACCCATGGGGTGCCTCCAACATCAATCTGGCCTTCCCTCAGATAATGGTGGATGAATACTCCGGAACCTCGAGCGAAGGCAACTGGAGTTTGGATGCGTTCACTCCGCCGGACTCACTGAACGCGAAGGAAGCGCCCTTGACCATCTCTCTATCAATGATTTTCGACACTAAGCGGGTATGCATACGGATGATGGACGAGGAGGGTATCGAACAGGAAAGTGGCTGCACTTCTGCTGCCAGCACTCCATGGCCTCCCGAAGACCCTGTAGAAGAGGATTTGACAATCCCACTCTACATGGGGGAGTTTGAGTATCTGATTCCATTCCAAGTCGCCCTCAACCAAACAAACCTATCTGATGGAATCTGGCAACTCGAAATCGAAACGCTCGACTGGGCGGGAAACTGGGGCTCACTGGTCCACACGCTCAAACTCGACCGGACTCCACCTTCGATTGAGGTTCTCACACCTGCCCAGAACGAGACTCTCTACCACCATCGCTTCAATGTGAACTGGAACATTTCCGAGCCGGCCCAGCAGTCTTTGGTACTCGACGGTGAAGTGATTGCAGAATTCGTCGCTGGCTCTCCGCAATATTCAGCCGTTGTCGAACTTCGGAGAACCGGCTGGCATCAGTTGTGCATTCTCGCGACCGACCTCTCATTGGGGCCCGACCCGAACATTGCGACGGAATGCACTGATGTCTATCTGACACCGGATGCATATCTGCCGACTGTGACCGCCGCTTGGAACTACAAAGTCGTCAACACACCGACTGTAATCGCTGACTTACACCTTGGTCCGGAGCAGAGTTGGTCATCGAGCCTTTGGGATGGGGACATCTGGGTGGTTCAGAATGGTTCGGAACTCTCGTCGGGGGACTTGGAGATACCAGTTGTGTTGGAGGAGGGGTTGAATCAGGTTCGGTTTGAAATCGAGGCGCTTGAAAGTATGTATCTGTTCGACCTGACCGTCACTCTCGATACCCGTTCACCACTGCTCGACATCACCTCACCTGCACCCGCCACCCATACCTCACTTCGTACATGGAATGTTACCGGAACTTGCGAATCGGGTCTAGAAGTCATCATCACCATACATTTGGACCAGCAGAGTAACTCTTGCGAAAATGGCGATTTTTGGGCAGAGTTCTCACTTCCCGATGAAGAATCAATCTATGAGATCAGTGCCGAATCCGTTGACGCGGCCAGCAATCTCGGCACTGCAACGCGGCTACTAATCGTGGACCGAACAGCTCCCCGGGCAGCCCTCTCATGGGATGAGCCGGACTGTGAGGACCAACCACCTTCGACGCTCTTCAAGCGGGAACCAGTAGCACGTTGTGTACTTGGTCTGCGCGTTGATTTCTTGGACGATGACATCACTTTTTGGGCACTCTCAATCGATAGGGATAGAACGATTGTGCACAACGAGTTTGGCGGTACCCCGGAACTTCAATCACTGATTGTGGACCTATCGGAGTTTGGTCAGCCAGGTGACTGGATGACCCAACTTATCGTTGAGGATGCCGCTGGGAATCGCCGCGAGGTTCTTCTCGACAACGAGGTGGTCACTCGAGATTCCACTCTGACGGCAAAAGTGACTGCACCCGGTTCCTCTCTCAACATTCTTCTGATTGCTTCACTCCTTGCTGGACTGTACGCATTCACTCGCTCGCAGAGCGCTGCGCGTTCGAAGTGGGAGGAGGATATTCCCACACCCCTCGACCCTGAACTCTTCGTCGATGAGGTAGAGGTTGATGAGGTTGACTTTGACAGCATGATGATGCCCTCATCGCAGGGGCCGATAGGCCCCCCCCCATCGGAGCAGAAAGATTTGGACGATGCCGATTCAAGCCTTCTGCAGCAGGTTCACGACATTTCTCGAAAGCAGGCCAAGGGCGCAGGCAAGAGCGGCCAGAGCGTGGATGACGGTTCGATTAGTGATGCCGGCTCCGAAAATATTGCCGAGGATACGAAATCATCAAGCGATGATGAGGAGGCCAACGAAGCGTGAGGCTGAGCCTACGTTCTATCGTAATGGCGCTGCTGATGGTCGGGGTTACTGTTTCTCTTGCTGTACCTGCCGCGGCAGTCGACGGTGATGGTGACGGCATTGATGACTCCCTCGATGATTGCCAGTTCGCCGCCGGGAACAGCTCAGTCGGGTTGACCGGATGCCCAGATGCAGACGGAAATGGAGTGCCCGATGCAGAGGAGGAGACAACCGGTGACTGGGACGAAGCAGGACGCGAACTGTACGCGAGTACCGGTGGTGGATGGGGTGGCTCAGCCGCCCGCGCTGTCGCTTGGGCCCCTGACGGCATTCACCTCGCTGGTGGAGGGGATAGCAATGACATCATGCTCTATTCATCTGGCGGTAATTATCTAGCAACCCTGCACACCATGGCCGACGATTTGCTCGACCTTGAGTTCTCCCCCGATGGCTCATACCTAGCCGCTTCGAGTGAGCACAATGTCAGCTTCACTGCAGGGCGGGTCACCATTCTCGAGATGGACTGGACCACCAACTCCGCATCCGTGGTCCAGGAGATTGGCTCCGTTCATAGTGACGATGTCAACTCGGTCGCTTGGACCAAAGATGGCGCATACCTGTTCACCGGTTGCGACGACCATCTTGTTAGGCAGTTCAGCACATCCAACTGGACCGAGGTGGCGAATTACACGATGATGGATCCCGTCAACAATGTGGAGCCAACGCCAGATGGCAGATTGATTGCTGCGACCCATGGGCAGGAGTTGACTGTGAACTGGACCTCCAACGGCTCAGTCTACATGAATGTCCACAATCATTCAGGCACCGTTCGCGGACTTGACATCAGCCCCGACGGGCGCTGGCTGGTTACGACGGGTGACGACAACTACGGAAGGATATACAATCTCACAAACCGTTCACTTGAGTTCAATTTATCTGGCTTCAGAGATATCAATGAGGTCAGTTTCAGTCCAGATGGCGCTTTCTTCGCGGTTGCCACGGATGGCTCAACTTCTGAGATTTATCAAATCGGCAATGGCTCTTCAGTAGTGAGTTTCGGTTCCTTCGGCTCTTCAAACCAGAACCGGGGTACATACGATGTCGAATGGTCACCTGACGGGACTAAACTCGTTTATGCGCAGAGGCGCGGGCGCATCACGATGTATGTTCTTCCCGAAGGCTATATCCAACTGAAGGGCGATATCACAGCCGAACTGATGCTCCCGCTTTGGCGAGCCAACTGGCCAAGCGATGGTCGGCCTCTCTCACACGACAACATGTCAACGGCTTCGATGACTCAGGCACTGTGCAACGGGCAGAGTATCGCCGGCACAATAACTCACGGAGCACCGCACCACCTCGCGGCACCGCTCTCGAACTGGTCTACGAGCGGCCTCTTGGATTGTGCCCAGACCCCGCGGGAATTGCTTGAGATACCGGTCGGCAGGATGCCGGCGGCACTGTTCGTCAAGGAGAACGGGACCGCCCAAACCTGCATGGAAGCGAGCGGTGGTCTTTCGATGGCCCAACTGAGGTGGATTTTTTCCGGAGCTAGTGATGCCTCACTCAGTCAGAACGGTTGGGCGCCCGGAATATCCCTATCTTCTGTGGCTCCAAACAACGACGGTGACGGGGAAAAGGAGTGGAGCGACCTTCACCCATCATGTCCGCAGGAGGCGTTGCATGTCACCGGTCGGTGGGATAACCGATCGGTTCCGATGATGATGCAGCGAATGCTGACTTGTAGTGACTGCCAATTTTCCGAGGGTTTCTTCGCATCGACCTCACAACGATATCGGTTTGAATTGGAGACCCGCAGTTCAATTGTCTTTGCCGCCTCGCAAGATGATGATGTGCTGGGTTTCACTGAACTTGATGTCGCAATCTCCGCGTCCGGCCTATACCTTGTCCCAATAGCCAACAATTGGACCCACGGTGCAGCAGACCACATTTCCGCTGGCGGGGGCGTGATTCTTCCATCGTCCGACAATAGTTCAAATGGTTCTTGGCCGGTCCAAGATGACTATGTTTTCATCGTGAATAGTGACCATACGGAGGACCGATTCACGCTTCTGAATTGGCTCCTCTCGACAACTGCTCAAGATCAGTGGGAGAACATGGGATTCGTCCGACTTGGTCCGCTGGCCCTCGTTCACTCCTGGGCCCGAATCGGCGTTGATGCGACCCATATCCTGCCCGACGCGGATGGCGACGGCGTTTGGGATGGAGTTGATGACTGCCCCGACACTTGGACTAGCGAGCCAACCGATGAAAACGGCTGCGCCCAGCACCAACTCGATGATGATGGCGACGGCATCTTCAATCACGAGGATGACTGTGTCAATGCTAGCGGCACCTCTCTCTGGCCTCTATTCGGCTGTCCTGATGCTGATGGTGACGGTTGGATGGATGATTCCGACGCGTTCCCCAACGAGGCCAGCCAGTGGTACGATTCTGATGGTGACGGTTTCGGTGACAACTCAAGCGGAGTCAGTCCGGATGATTGCCCAGATGGATTTGGCAACTCAACGGTCGATAGATTGGGCTGCTACGATACTGATGGCGACGGTTATTCCGACGAAGATGGCGACTGGACCATCTCTGATGGAGCGGACGCATTTCCTCTCGACCCGGCACAATGGATCGATACTGACATGGATGGCTGGGGCGACTACCACTCCTACGATGTCGACGAAGAAGGACTCCGAACCAACATCCAAGGGGACGCCTTCCCAGACGATTTGACCCAATGGCGAGACATCGATGGTGACGGCTACGGTGACAACCCCTCAGGTGATTCTGCCGATGACTGCCCGAACGCCGCGGGTCTCTCATTAGAAGACAGACTAGGATGCCCCGACCGCGATTTTGACGGTTGGTCAGACGATGCAGACGCCTTTCCCGACGAGGTCAGTCAGTGGGTTGATGGTGATGATGACGGCTACGGTGACAATTGGAACGGTGCCTCACCCGACGAATGCATCGAAACGCCTTACAGCGAGCGCATGGCTGTTAATTCAAGAGGCTGCGGACCATCTGAGAGAGACACTGACACTGACGGCATCGTCGATTCAAACGACATCTGTCCGAACACCCCCCTCGTCGATGCTGCATGGGTCTACCCTGACGGCTGTGCGGAATCTGAGACCGACACGGACGGTGACGGTGTGATGAACCCAATAGACGGTCCTGATGGGGTCTTCAAGGAGGTCCCGAGCCAGTCAGCGGACAGTGACGGAGACGGTTACGGAGACAACTCCTCTGGCGTTGATGGCGATGCATGCCCCAACCATGCAGGCACCTCCACAAGCGACCGGTTGGGCTGCCCAGACCAAGACTCAGATGGTTACAGCGACCCCGAAGACGGCTGGCTACCAGAGCAAGGGGCTGACGCCTGGGCTACCGAGCCGACCCAATGGTCAGACTTTGACGGAGACGGCTACTACGACAACTACGGCGACCCGACTTGGACACCCGGCCGTGAAACCGACTGGCCTGGCCACTATGTTCAAGGGGCGAAAAACCCAGATGCCTGTCCTACAGAGGCTTCCCAGTTCGCGGACCCACCGGGATGTCCACCTCGGGGCTCCGGCACCACCGCCCCCAATCTTGACAGTGGGCCGTCGTCAAGTGGTGGGTTTTCAATGATAATCATCGCAGTGATGGCGATTGTGGTCTTGGCTATCGGCGGTCTGGTCGCAGCGATTGTCATCAAACAGCGCAAGCCGAAAGGGAAGAAGGTGCGAGCTAGGCTTGAGCAGACACTGGACATCGTCGATGAAGCGGCCCACGAAAGGATTGGTGGGCAGCAGGTTGGCGACCAGCGCACGGCGCCAGCTGAGGGTGCCGAATACACCTCTACTGACAATCCCCCTTGGGAGACACAAGGCGCGGTTGGTGACGACGGCTTCGAATGGCTAGAGTGGCCTGAACAGTCTGAGCGTTGGTGGTTCCGCAACGATTCTGGCTACTGGGATGAATGGCTAGAATGAGCATGGCTAACTAATCCCAGTTGTCTTGCCATCAACCAC
>CAUZJP010000009.1:0-14722 GCA_963580235.1 Candidatus Thalassarchaeaceae archaeon | reverse complement strand
CGAATAGGAAAAATACGCTAGCGGCGCTAGTGGATTATTCTTACATCTGAAACCTTTCGAAACAGGAGGAATTGAAATGATGAAAAGTTGTAGAGAGAGTGTAGTCGACAGGCTACCAAGATTGAGTGCGGAAGCGACCTTAATGGCCGAGAGTGAACAGAGTGTTGCGATGATTTGGAGAATGATCGGTGCATATCCACCCGGAGAGGTGTATGATGTAGGAGAGGGAGTAATCCTTCAAAAAATCTCAATTGATACCCTTCGCTGTATCAGAGTATTCAACTACATTCAGTCTCTACGTCAGTTGAGTTTCATTCTATCTCAGTGTGAAACAGCATGTGTCTATCTTGAAATTGAACCTTACACGGCTCTTACACCAGTTCCAAAGATAATTGAAGCCAACCAAATTGAAGAAACTCAACCGATAGAGAAGATTGAACCAGTCAAGCCAAAAGAACTACCTGCGAAGAACGAAGACTCACAGGAGCGTGGCTACAACTTCGGAATAGAGGTGGTCTGATGTACATAGGTGAAGACGCCAGAGCGGTCTGGAATGGCATGTGTAGCCATCACAGAGGAATCGACAACCATCAATGCAGGAATCCAGCTGCATGCGCCTTTAGAGGTGAGGTGGCTGCCTGGTTGGAACAAGTAATCATCCTCGATTCAAATCGACTTAAGCTTCTTCGAAACCGTTGCGCTGGTCGAACTGGGGAACTTTGGCACCGTGTTTCCAATACGATGCAGTTCTCCATCGACGGCATAGGGGGGTGGGTCTGATGTGGATATTCACAAAATACGGATTCATTACTGTGAGTCAACACAAGAGGGTGGAAGAACAGTTCATGGTAAAGTCCAGAGTACGGACACCACTCGATATCCTGTGGCCCGAATCCGAAATTACTATACTTCCCGAGGTTGATTATCGATTCCGAATATCTATCCCGAAAACTGAAGCTATGGAGGTGCTATCCAATCTAATTAGTTCGATAGATTACAGCAATTTCAAAAATGCCTGCGAGGAAGATGCTGCTTACTGGAGAACTCTCAATAAAATTTGGATCGAATTATCTGAATACCAATTCCGAGTGGAGCATAATCGACATTGACTAGTAGGTTTGCTTGGCGTTCGTTGTGAGAGCACTTCACCAAACTGGGCGAGAGCACTTCACTAGAACGGAGTCTTCTCGGACTTCCCGCGAAGAAGCCACCAGACAGCCCCTCCGATGATTCCCATGAAGAAGAGTAAGTTGATCGTATCGGAATACTTCGTTTTCGGAGAGACTCCCGCATCGACCACGACTTCGCCTCCAACCCCATTCTCCACATCAGTCCAGGTCACCACGACTTGGATGGGACCACTCTCGTAGGAGGTCACCGTGAGAGGGTAGGAGGTATTCGAGTTCGCTTGTGAGGTGGCCGAGCCCGAAGTCCAGTTCTGGCTGCACTGGTCGAGGTAGCAGAATGTCATCACCGCCGGGGTCGCCCCAGAGTTGCTAACCATCACCTTCAGAAGCCCCTCCTCTCCGACGATTGCCTCGCCTTCAACCTCGACTGAAAGCACTGTGATGTTTGCCGGCACAAGCGGGTGTACGACCGGATTTGTCAACAACTCTCTGGTGTTTCCCTTCGAATCCCAGGCGAAGAATCTCAGGTCATGTTCGCCTACAGTCATCTGTGGCAGCGAGAAGAACCTCGCCGTCGGCCAATCAGCATCCTTGAGAATTTCCACACCGTCCAAGGTCACATTCCAAGTGAGCAGATGAATCGCGTCGATGTCATCGAAGGAGAATGACATGTTGACCGTGATGTCGCTGTCAGGGCGGGCCACATTGAGCGGTCCGATTGGGTAGCTACCGACGAAGATCTCGGCGGTGATGGTTGGGGGTGTGGCGTCGGTAATCGTCACATTCCAGCCTTTCGTGACAGAGTTTCCGGCCTCGTCAATCAGTTCCATCTCAAGTGAATAGACCGTCAATTCCCGCTGCTCGTGGCGCTCGTCTACGCCCATGTGCATCCAGTTCACATCGTCGCCCTGATTGAATTGGTCGACGAACCAAGGCTCGTTGTATTCCCAACCCTCTGTTTTGTTTGAGCGCCAGATAACTTGTATCGGAGCGCCCGAATCGTCGGTCGCATTCGTCTCCGCTGAGAAATATGAACCGGCTCGCAATGAGAAATCGCTCTCGTTGTTGAGGTCGTGGAACCAGAGTGGCTCGCCTACCACGGAGTGGTCTTCGACAGCCGAGATGGTCGCCGAAGGTGGCTCACCGTCGACATAGAACTCTCCGTTCCAAGTTGAGTTTGCACCCGCCCAATCGGTGCAGAGGAGGGTCACATTCATCACCTCGCCGTGAGAAAAACCGGTGCTGTTGGGTACCAATGCGTGGGTCAAGCCGAATCCTGAGTCCAGAATGGTTCCATTATGACGGGCTTCCCAAAAGTGGGTGAGGGAGCCGATTCCCGAGTCGGTGCAGGTGCTCTCCAAGGTGACCTCGCCATCGAGTGGAATCGACAGACCGGTGTGGTTGTAGAGACCGCCGGAGGCGACTGGTGGCTGGTTGCTGCCGATGGTGACTGTCCACATTCCCGTTGTGGGTGACTGCGAACGGTTGAGGGTGAATGATGCCGGTGTGCCACCCAGCAGTTCGATTTGAGGGCTGTAGCGAACTTCCCATCCGGCTGGCAAGTTGACTGTAATCGGGATGGCCTCGATGGCATCACCGCGCACCGGGAACGAAAACATGCGAGTCGTCCCGAAGCCGACCTCTCCGGTGAGGTCGGCGCTCTCACTCCAGCCCTGTTCATTCAGCCCCGGGGTGTTGGGTAGTTGCGAGAATGACTGGCCAAAGAGATCGACTGAACCGGTGAGTGGAGACTCATCGAAGAGCACCATGTGGTTGCTCTCCGCCCATGGGAGCGAATCTCTGAACATCGCCCACGCCACCTCTTCGGTGGAGTTCAGTACGCCATTCCCGTCACCGAGATAGAGGTCGATTTGGGAGGCCAAGCCACGCGAGCGCTCGGGGAGAAGAGCGCTTCCGAAGTCGGCGGGTAGTTCGTAGGAGCCGGTCCAGGTGAAGTTGACTGGGGAGCCGGTTAGGGGGGCCTCGGTCATGTTGAGGGTGACACCGCCGCCCCATGCCGGTTGGCCGCTTGAGCCATTACCAGAAATTAGTGAGGTCACATTTCCGCTCGAACCGTCGGAGAGGATGAGAGGCTGACCTATGCGGATTCCACTCTCTACATTGTAGATTCTCCATTCACCCGCGCCCACGCGAGGCAGGTTGTGAGTGAGTTCACTCGACCACGGCACCAATTCCCACCATCCGGAGGGGTGGTGTTCGATTCTGAGCAGACCGCTATCACTCGCATTCCCGGGCCAGCCGAAGAGTTGCAGAGTTCCGTTGGTGTTGACACTCAGATTCCCCTCGCCTGCCCAATTGGTCAAGGTCGCGCCCATGCCCGACTCCACCAGCAGCCATCCGCTGCCGTTGGTCGGAGTCGGCAGACTTGCATTGCCACCCGAATCGGTGCTGCCCGTAACCGCCTCAATGTGACTGTCGAGTTCGAGGGTCAGTGTGGCGCCGGCATCTGTCGAGACTTGCAGGGTGGCATCTAGAGGTACGAGTGGGATTGTGGTGTTGGTCACGCCTGATGTCAGACTTATGGTTGAGAATGCCGATGCGTAGGCTGTGTGCGTCGCATGTATTCGCATCGGGCCAGCCGGCAGGTCGTCGATTACCAGACGACTCCCGACGACAACGGTCGGTCCGGCAACCCGTAGGTCGGTCCAACCATCGAACACTTCGATGGAACTTCCGAGGACTGGTAGCCCTTGGTCATCTGTGATGATGACGTCAAGACTGGCATCTCCCGAAGCGGCGAAGGGTACCGGCCCGTAGCCGAGAACCCCACCCTCTTGGTGAGCGGTCTGGGTGGACGGTCCAATCAAATCGGGCATGGTGGCGGGAAGAATGGCGGCAAGAGAGGTCAGAATCAACAGGACACTCAGTAGCATTGCAGAACGGCGCATCGTCTCACTGCTCCCTGTCGTCGAAGAGGATGGTCGAGCCTTCCGTGGATACTCGCAGTGGGATAATCTTGTTCGGAAGTGAGTCGGCAATCGCATCCTGCACTCCCGGCGGCGTGTGAACTAGAATGAAGCCGCCGCCGCCAGCACCCAGTAGCTTACCACCGCTGCAACCCAACTCGATCAGTGAGGTGTACAGTTCGTCAATCTCGGGGTTGGCGATGCCGCTCGCCAACGAGCGCTTCAATTCCCAAGCGTTGCCAAGAAGTTGTCCGATTTGAGCGAAATTGTTGTTTTGGAGGGCCGCAGCAACTGAATTTGCCTGGCCCCGCATCGCCACGAGCTGCTCCATCCGCTCTGCGGTGTTGCTCGCCTGCTGTTCCAATATCGGAGTCGCCTGTCGGCTAAGTCCGGTCCAAACCAGACAGAATTCGGAGGAGAGTGACTCAAGGGTCTCTGCTCCAAGTGAGAGGGGGGTCACGGTGACCGTGTCGTCGGCGTTGAAGGCGATCTGGTTGACTCCACCGTATGCCGCTGCGTACTGGTCCTGCTTGCCGATGGTCTGGCCGAGAACCTCGATCTCGATTTCACAGGCCTCCCGAGCCAACCGCTCAGCCGACACCTCTTCGCCCGCCAAGGCGTAGAGTGCGTGCAGAAGACCGACGGTAACGGTCGAAGAAGAGCCCAATCCGGTGCCGCGCGCCGGGATGTCGGCGATGGTCGTCACCTCGACTCCGGAGGTCACTCCGGTCATTCGCATCGCCTCGCGCATCAATTCGTGCTGAAGGTCCTCGAAATCGTCGACGATTTCGGTTTGACTGTATGAAATCCGTACCGTGTCGTCAAACCGCCGATTCACTGTGACATAGATGTAGGCATCGAGTGTTAGAGAGGTCACCAGTCCCCCATCGGAGTGATTTCTGTAGAACGCGGCAAGGTCTGTCCCACCACCGCAGAACGAGACCCTGACGGGCGTTCGACTGACTAGCATCAGCGCCGCCACCCTGCTCCTGTTCATCAAGGCATCCGCTCCGCGAAACGGCCGTAAATGACCGCCGTAAGCGGTCGCAATGGCTAAGAGAGGGTCGCGCCGGGAGGTGAGAGGCGAGAGTGATGTCGAGCGACCTCATCACCATGGATGACCTGACCAATGATGAGATTTTGGAACTTCTCGAACAGGCCTCCAGTCTCCTCCCGGTAGCCCGTGGAGAATCCTATCTGCCGCTTCTGCAGGGCAAGGTTCTCGGAAACATGTTTTTCGAGCCTTCGACTCGTACTAGGATGTCCTTCGAGACCGCGATGAAGCGGCTCGGTGGTGGCGTGGTAAACCTCGGGGCACTCGCCTCCTCCTCAGTTGCCAAGGGCGAGACTCTCTACGACACGATGCGAATGGTCGACGGCTACTGCGATGTCGCCGCCCTTCGCCACCCGCGCCAAGGCGCCGCCCAATACGCGGCAGACGCTTGCGAAATTCCGATTCTCAACGCTGGCGACGGCGCCGGACAACATCCGACCCAAACTCTGCTCGACCTGTTCACCATCATGCAGGCGCACGGACGCTTCGACCTCAATGTGGTGATGGTCGGCGATTTGCGCTACGGCAGAACCGTCCACAGCCTCTCACACGCCCTAGCTCGCTTCGGAGCGACCCTGACCTTCGTGGCTCCCCCTGCACTTGGGATGCCTGGGGACATTGTGAAGCACCTGAGGGCGGATGGCGCGGATGTCTCGGAGTCGGAGGACCTGTTTGGAAATCTGGCGGCGGCGGATGTCATCTACATGACCCGAATCCAGAAGGAGCGGTTCCCTGACGAGGATGAGTATCGGGAGGTCGCCGGAATCTACAAGTTGAGCCGGGCAGACCTGAATGACGCCAAGGAATCGATGATTATCATGCACCCACTCCCCCGAGTCGACGAGATCAATCCCGATGTTGACGGAACCCCCCACGCACACTACTTCGAACAGGCGTTCAATGGAGTAGTCACTCGAATGGCACTTCTTTGCAGGGTCCTCGGTGTGGAGGTGAAGACATGACTGAGATGCGCCGTGTGACCGCAATCTGCAACGGAACCGTGATTGACCATGTGCCGGCCGGTCACGCCCTCAAGGTTCTGCGAATGCTGCAAATCAGCGGAGTCCAATCCAGCCCGGTTTCCCTAGTGATGAATGTCCCCTCTAGCAAGTATGGCGCAAAGGACATCATCAAGGTCGAGGACAGGGAGTTGACTCAAGACGAGTTGGACCGGCTTGGCTTGATTGCCCCGCACGCAAGTGTTGCCATCATCCGAAACTACTCGGTGGCTGAGAAGAGAGAGGTCGAACTGCAGGACGAGATGGTGAATGTCGCCCGCTGCACCTACTCCAACTGCATCTCCCTGGCCGACCGAGAGCCGCTACCTCACCGCCTGAAGGTGATTGACAGTGAGCCTCTCCAACTCCTCTGTCACTACTGTGGTCGTTCGCAGGACATGGATTCCGTCATCGAGAACCTGATTTGAGCGGGTGAACCTTGAGAACCGTGAACCACCCCCGACTGGCATGGATGTACTTCTGTTGGACGGCGACTGCGGTATGTGCAACCGCGGAGCGCTCTTCCTCCGACCAAGGCTGTCCGATGTCGATTCGCTCAGGTTCGTAGCCATCGAGTCGGATGAGGGGCAGGAGGTAATCTCGACCCTCCCTAAGTGGATGCAGGAGGCGGACACGGTCTACCTCGTGCGTGATGGGAAGCCATATGTTCGCTCAGCGGCAATCGTTCGTCTGTTGCCTTACATGCGTTGGTGGTGGCGGCCGCTGTTCCCGCTGGTGTGGCTAGTTCCCCTCCCGGTGCGGAACATGACCTATCGGTTCGTGGCAAAACGGCGGCGCCGTTGGTTCAAGCCGCCAGAGACCTGTGCCTTCTGAGGCGGCGACGGTGTTGAGGCGAACTATTCTGCGAGCCACTCGCGCATGATGCACGCCTGACAGACCGGCTTGCTGGTGACCTCACCGCAGCGCTCGCACTTGTTGGCACCTTTCGCCGCCCACACCTCGCTCGGGAAGTCACCGTTCGCATCGATGTGCAGCCGTCGAATCTCGTCCATCGAGTGAACAAGTCCGTGGCGTGAACCGGGCACGTCAGCTTCCAACCGGGCGATCATGTCTCGGCTCCTCTGGCGTAGCGCGCCGGGCGCGTGAGGGCAGTCTCCGTGGAAGAACGGCAACCCCTCCCCTTGCGCGTAGGCGTGAATCTCCTGTTCTGGAATCCAGCGCAGTGGTACGATTCTCGGGACGAGTCCATCAATCGGAGCCCAGGTGTGCGGCGCCAATCTGATGGTCCTCTCAACCTCGCCCTTCTGTAGGTTCATCAGCACGGTCTGAGCCACATCATCCAAGTTGTGGCCGAGCGCCATCCAGTCCACCCCGAGCCTCTCTGCCAGCGCGTTGAGGCCCTGTCGTCGGAAGACGCCACAGTAGGAGCACGCCTTGAGTCCCTTCGCGTCCC
Source organism: Candidatus Thalassarchaeaceae archaeon (assembly GCA_963580235.1). GTDB lineage: Archaea > Thermoplasmatota > Poseidoniia > Poseidoniales > Thalassarchaeaceae > MGIIb-Q1. The sequence continues at coordinate 7,202 of CAUZJP010000009.1, read as the reverse complement.
GCTGGGCCGCAGCCATCCGAGGCATCTGCTCGACCACCTCGTCCATTCGTGCGAAGTCGAGGTCTGGGTATGAGATGGTCTCGACCTCGATATCGTGATGTGCAGCGAGTTCAATCGCCTTCTCGAGAGACGGCGCTCGATACCCATCAATTCCTTCGTCGACACAACCGGCCACCAACTCGATGTCACGCCGTGGACCGAGCAACTTCACCATCATGTCGAGCATGACTGCCGAATCCTTGCCACCCGAAATGCAGAGCAGGAGCCTTCGGGGTGAACCGTCCTCTTTTCGGGCGTTCTTTGGAAGCGAGAGTTGCTCGCGCAGAGCCTTGCTCGTTCGCTTCCGAATAGACTCGCCAAGGTGGTGATGGCAGAGATGGACTCCGCTGTATCTCTGAAAGATGACAGCGGGACTCTTGCAGCGACTGCAGGCCTCGACTTCGAGCTTACTCACGACGGGCTCGACAAGCCCATGTGCTTTCAAGTGAGCGTGACTCCATCGTGGAGATGGAATCTCAATTGAATTTCACATTTACCAATTGATAGTTTGCACCTGTAATTCAATTCCCAACCTCTCCAATTTCACCACAATTTTCAGACCGCCGAACCATCGTTTTGACCCGAATTCAGTAAATTTCCAGTTGGCGATTTGAAAACCCTCTCAAATCGGCCCCATAAGGGCCGGCGGCGCAAAACCTCTTGAAGGCCCTCGAAACCTGAACCCCCTTCGGGGAGAGCGTATGCTGCAGAGACTGCTTGCCACATTCAGCCGAATCGACGGTGTGAGGAGCGCCGTTGTGGTCGATACTGAGATGACGCCCGTTGCCACCTTTCTCGACCCGGCATTGGCCGGGGTGGAGGTCAACTTTGGGTTGTTGGAGGTGTTGCGGGAGGCTGAACGGCTCTCTTCAGCGTCCGGCCTCTCAAACTTGGAACAGATTTGGGTGGAGAGCGATCGAGGCAATGTCCTGGTGGCTCCCCTTGAGGACGGGCACATCATTTTGGTGTCCAGTGCGGATGCGTCCAACATTGGGCGTCTGCGGCACGAAATCAGGGCGCGAGCCCCAGTGATAGAGGACCTATTGAGGTGAATTGGATGTTTGAACTACCAACAGGAGAACCGGTCGACGCAGAGATGGAATTGGGAGTGTCTCGGGAGAGCTTCCCATTTGATTTCGGCTGCGTCACATACTACAAACCGAGGGCGAAGAACCCTGTCGCACATCGTTTGGTCTGCGCCGGAGTAGCCTCTGGTTGGCTCTGTGCCAACGACAAGGGTCGCAAGTACACCGCCGGTGCGGAGGCGGAGGAGTTGCTGAAGAAGTTGGATGATTCCACCGACCTGCGAGTTCGAGGAACCATTTGGACCCAAGCTCAGTTTGAGCAGGTCGCTCGTGACCTGTTGGAGGCGTTCACCGACCCGGCCAGCCTCGGCACACTTCTTCCAATGCCCCGAATCGAGGGTCATGTCCCGACCAAGGACCTCGCACTTCTCGTTGAGATGCTCGCTTCCAGCGAAGTTGCTCATGGCGCTTGCGCAATCGAGGATGGCATGCTAATCCATGCTGAGGGTGAACTGCCCACAGGTGGAGATGAGTTTGCCACAATAGTCGAAGGCCACCTCAGTGCGATGGAGGCGCTTGGTGGTGGAATCGACCAGCCACGCCCACTCGCATCATCCATTGCGTTGGAGAACGGCTCACTGCTACTCGCCCCGGCTGGAGATGCGGCGATTGCAGTCTGGACACGTCCCGAGGCGGATCACACCGCGATGTTGGCGAATGCTGCTGCACTTCTCAGATCCGAATCAGCCGGTCTGCTCGGTGATGAGGGTGCCGAGCCACTACCCGAAGGTGTAGAAGTCAAGGATTCCCGAGGTGGAATAGACCAGATGATTTCTCACCTGCGCATTGCGAAGGATGAATCTGTCACAGGATATCTCGAATCGGTTCCGATGGAAGGCGAACCGGTCTCAATCACTCTCGTAGGCGGGATTCCTGCCGGCATCCGCGCCAAGGGTGCGGATTCCACCGAAGGTGCGATCACCCGCGCAACCTCCTCCTCAAACCGTCTCCGGTTGGTTAGGCTCGACCGGACGATGCGCCTTCTGCTGCGCTCCAGCACAGTCGACGACTTCTCCCTAGCCGGACTATGCGAGACAATCGCAACCTGCCGAACCCGTTCGGACGATCGCAAGAACCTACTACAGGGCCGCCTTGAAACTCTGTTTGGCTTTGAACTCGGTGTCGAGGGGATGCAAGAGGGGCGAAAGGTCTGGAAGTTGGTGGAGACCGAGGATGCCGTAGGTGCCCTCCCCGGGACGACTCGCAAGTCACTGATGGGACCTGTCGTCGCAGAACTGCAGGTCCGAATCCAGCGTCTTCAGGAAGATGTGATGCGGACCTCTCGAGAGAAGTCGAAGGCGGAGGACGAAGTCGTTGCTACCCGTGCCGAGAGGGACGAGGTCAAGAGCGAGGCCGGTGCTTTGCAGGAGATGCTCGAACAGGGGCGAGATGACAGGTTGGACCTCTCAAAGCAACTCGATGACCACACCCTCAGAATTCGTGAGGAACAGGCGAGCGCCGAAGAGCAGGCTGCCCGCTCCGAGCGACTCGCTCGCCGTGTATCCGAACTTGAACATCAAATCAAGAGCCGGGCGGAGGAACTTGCCGGCGCGTTGGGCGAGATGGAGTCCCGTACTCAACTCTTGGAGGCCCTAGAGGGTCTGTTGAGTGAGGAGGGGCGTGCGAAGGCGGAACTGGAGGCAGCCGAGGCAAGACTTGCAGAGGTTCGCAGACTGAGCGATGACGACGAGCGACTGCAACGAGTCCTGCATGAGCAGGTAAACGCTCAGCGTGAGCGCCATCGACGAGCTCAGGCGGACCTGAACGAACTTGAGCGCCGGGTTGAACAGCGTCGTGATGAGATGACCTCTCTGGAAGGTGAGGCGCACTCGAGCAGAGCCAATCTTGAGGAGGAGCGACTACGCTGCGCCGAGATGGACCGCAAGCATACGCTACTCCAGTCTGAACTTCGTGAATTGATGGAAGAACGCCGCCAACTGATGCGGGAACTCGGCGACCTCGACACCAGACGGGGCTCGGCTGAGGCTGAACTTCGCATGTTGGTCGAGCAGTCTGAAGACCTGCAGGACGCTCACGAGTTGGCCCTCGTTGACATCGCCGAAGCGGAGAGAATCCGCGCTCGCCTCTCAGAAGAGCCACTCGCCCGAGCCCTACTCGGTGATGAGACCGGACTCGCCCAACTTGAGCCGGTGCTCGACAGGATGAGTGCTGCCCGCTCGCGCGGCTTCAGCGTGGTTCTGCTGGACCGGGCAGTGGAAAGAGGACTGCAGATCATCCAGCACACCGTTGATGAGGTCGCCAAGACGCCTCGTTATCTACTCTCGACAGAAGTGATGGACCTGCTCAGCCGACAAGCGCCGGAAACCGCAGACACGGTCCGCAGCCTGACCCGCTGGTCGGTGCAGAATCGACTTGAGAACAGGCTATCGGAAACGGTTTCCCATGTGGTGCTCGACCTAGAGAACATCCTCAATGAGTACGAGCAGTCGGTCACCATGCTGATGCAGTTGAGGGAGGTCATCCGCCAGATGGTCGAATTGGGACTCCCTTCAGAACAGGTCGGCCCTCTCGAAAAGATATCACACATGCCCGAGGCCCTGCCAAGCGTATCGCGCGAGGTCAACCGCCTCATTCGTCAGTCACTAGACGACATATATCTCGAATCGGACCGTAGTACCAGTGGCGAGGCAGTCGGCCTTGAGCAGACCGTGGAGGTGTTGGAGAAGTTGATGGCGCGATTGGAGGCGAGTGGTCTCACCGGCGAAACCCCACCCGGAATCCTCTGGACTTTCCAGCAGAGCGGAATGCTTCCCTTTGAGTCCCACGCCCTCACCCATCTGGAGCGACCAGCCATCAACAACGAGGCAATATCCCACATGAATGCAGCCGGAGATGAGGTTGCCACATCACTCTCTGACAGTTCCGAGACGCCCACCGCCACCGTAGCCGTCGACACGCCGGTGGTCGCTGAGGTGCAACCCAGTGACACGAGCCAGACATGGGAGCCGATTGACGCCCCTTCCGACCGAGATGGAATTGATTTGACCAGCCGCGTCACCTCCGGACTACCTTCACCCGAAGTACTCGGAACCGCGGCCGAGCTGAGCGACCTTGCAAAACTTGAGATGAATCTCGCCGAGATGGATTCCTCTGCTGACACCCGAGATGGCACCGTCAGCGGAGTGCCGCCTCCTGCTGATCCGGAGAAGAGGAGTGAGTTGGATTCTCTTGAAGATGAACTGTCGGACCTCGACCTCTGAGTGGTGAGTTGATGACGGAAGGGGATGACCCTGCCGATGGCGCAAATCCGCTGCCCGGAGTTGACCTGAACGCAGACCGACCGTACCCCCTGTTTCTTGAAAGACTCGTGACGATGACTTGCCTGCTCTCCGCCCTGCTCCTGATTCGCCCCACCATGGCCGCTGACTTCCCAATTGGGGGTATACTCCAAACTTTGTTCGCGTATTGTGGGTTGCCGATACTTGGGTTTGTAGTCGCTAGACTGCTCTTGATTCCAATCCAAGCAGCCGCAACTCGTCAGTGAGCGGGCTTCAGCATCATTCGCCTTGGCGGCCGGTCAGTTGGGGAAGATAGGTCTCAACGAGGCCCATCATTCGCTGCCAAGGCACCACGAAGCGGAGCCCAGCGACGAAGATGAGCAACAGCATGGCAGAGATTACTTTCCCATAGGTCAGTTGCAACTCGAGCGACTCCTGTACCTGCCCACTCCACTGTGAGGAGCCGAAGACACTCACCAACCCGAGTAGGAAGTCATCGAAGTTGAGGGCTAACATGGCGCACAGGGCGACACCGAGGAAGATGCTGACAGTGTGGATGAGGTGGTTGTTCAGCAAGTTGTCGAACTGTCTGACATATTCCGGGTCCTTCTTGCACGATTCTGGGAGACGGAAGGCGTATTCGAGGTGCCGAATGACCGCAAATCCGGATTCCGAATAGATCAGCAGCAGCATCGCCATGATGAGCAGCGGCCAAATCGAGGCGGAAACCATGCCACCCAATATCATCTGGTCACTAATCTGTGGAGGGAGTTGTCGCAAGCCCATGTCGAAGTAGACCGTGACCGCCTCAAAGGAGAGCAGCGCGTGAAGTCCGAGATAGACGAGGGTGGTTCCAAGCGACCAGCCGATCATCCGCTTCGAGAGTCCCCAGATTCCCATCAACCCGGTCCATACCGGAGTCAGATAGAATGCGACGATGAAAATTTGAGTATAGAGAACCAAAGGATAGACCAGCGTCTGCGCGTGGTTGCGCGACCCGTCCGCCGAAATCGGCCAGTACAGGTCCCAACTGAAGAGCATCCCGAAGAACCAACCGATGAGCATCCGGCCAGCGAGGAAGAGAATCAGTCCGACAAGAACACCTAGCATCACTTTGCGGCGCAGTCGAGGTGCCTGCAGGTTGAGGAAGACCCAGCCGGCGGTCAGCACGGCACAGAGCAGGAGCGGGACATAGTACCTGCCAGGACCCTCGTTGCCCTGACCGGTGAAGAAGTCCGGAAGTGGGAGGTCGTATCCGGGAACCTCGTTGGCCAAGATGGCCTGGAAGAGGTCGAGTGACATCGTGTGGTCGAGGGCGGGGCACCAGATGGCACCCCCTTCCGAATTGACATGCGACGGGTCACAAGAACCGAATGTCGAGCCGAGTTGCAGGAAGAGCCAGAGCAGGGAAAGAGTTGCGATGACCTGCAGCGCCACAACTTGCCACTGCTTTCTCAGCATCTTCAGATGGAGAGTCCGCGTTCCCTCCTCCTGAAGTTCAACCTCGCCTGCCATCACCGTTCACCTCACATCATTTTCACTTGCAGGAGCGCCTGTGAGAGTTCCACATCAGGCATCCAATCGATGACCCGCGCACCGAATCCAGCCAGTGCAGTCAAACGGTTCTGCCGCTCTAGTTTCATCACTTCGTAGGACATTCTCGGGATTCTGCTGACTAGCCGTTCGTAGTCGATGCTCGAAGGACTGAGGACGATGATCTCGTGGCCCCGTCCTGTCAGGTCACGCACCGCATGGGGTACCGTACCATCCCCCTCAAGAGAGGAGATGATGAACACCGGGCTTCCCCTACTGAACCTCGGGGCCAGTGCATTGGTCACCGCTTGAAGAGGCATGTTGCCTTTTGGAGCGACGCCGGCAAGGCTGCTAAGGATCTTGAAGTACTGTTTGTCGCCGCCATCAGCGGGCAGGTAGGAGAGCCTCTCGTCGTAGACTGCGAGAGCCACTGAGTCCCGTCTCTGGATGAAGTAGGATGCGAGCGAGGCGGAGGCGACCGTGCCCATCTCCAATGGGTTCTTGAGAACCGTTCCGATTCTAGAGACATCTCTGCTGTCGAGCAGAATGAAGACATCTGTTACAGCGTCTCGGCACTTCTCGTTGACCATCAGTTCGCCAGTGCGCGCGTAGGCCTTCCAATTGATGTTCTTGAACGGGTCACCAGGCACATATTCACGCAGTGAGTAGAACTCAGTCCCGGGGCCCGGCGTGCGAAGGGTGGTTGCACCGGTGTACATCTTCGGGGTGCGGCTGCGGACCATCGCCTCCTCGACATCCCTAACCTGTGGAAAGACGATGATGTCTGAGCGGTGGTCGATGAACATCTCCTCGGAGAAGAGGTTGAACGAGTTTCTGTGCCGGAGTGAAATCGGGCCGAGCGAGAAGTGGCCGCGCAGTGGGCAGCGCAGGACATAGCGAATCCGTGTCGTCTGGCCGGGGCCGAGGTTGATTCTCATGTAGTTGAGGCCGCTCTTCATCTTCATCTCGTGCGGCACATTGTCGAAGACCTCCAACATCTGGGTCCTTCGACGCGCCTTGTTTGTGATTGCGAGCTCGACATAGAGGTCGTCGCCCTTGTACAGGTTGTCAGCCGACAGCGTGCGTACGATGTCGAGTTCCCCATGACCCGTCACCCAGCTGTTTATGGCTAGGAAGGCGATGAAAGATATTCCAATCACCATCAGTTGGAAGTTTGAGATCATCATGCCGATGAGAACCAATGCGATTCCCGAGGTTAGCATGAGTGCTGCCTTTCGTGTCCACATCTGTTCTCACCTCGCTACTTGCGCCCCCACATCTTGACTCGCTTGACAACTGCGACCAA